>NCGI01000230.1 GCA_002256925.1 Polaromonas sp. 28-63-22 | reverse complement strand
CAGCCCACGTCTTTCCTGCGCGAGCAGCTCCAGTTTTGATAGCAGGTGAGCTTCATCCAGCGGCACACGGGGCAGGGCGGCCATGCCTTGCGCAGCGTCCAGAATGGGCCGGTAACCGGTGCAGCGGCACAGGTTGCCTGACAGTTCCTCGACCGCCATCGCGCGCGAGATGGGATTGGCGGCTCCCTCTTCACCAGCAGGGGCCGGGGAACCGGCCTTGGCCTGTCCTGAGCTTGTCGAAGGGCCGGGCCGCAGGCGCAGCGCCACCTCGGGGGGCAGCGACGTACACGCAGTGACGAGCGTGGGGGCTATATGGTTCTGGTACATGGCAAACAGGCTCATCACGAAGCCCGGCGTGCAAAAGCCGCACTGCGACGCGTGCGCCTGCACCATCGCCTGCTGCGCCGGGTGCAGCGTGCCGTCCGGCGCGGCCAGGTCCTCGACGGTCCAGAGCGCCAGGCCGTCAATCGAATGGGCCAGCCGGATGCAGCTGTTGACGGCGCGAAAGCGAAGCGCGCCGTTGTCTTCCTCGCCCAGCACCACGGTGCACGCGCCGCAGTCGCCTTCGCCGCAGCCTTCCTTGGTGCCGGTGCAGGCGAGGTCGTCGCGCAGCAGATCGAGCAGCGTGCGGCTGGGTGGTACATTGGAAAGCGAGACGATTTCCCCCCGCCGCACAAAGCGGATCGGGCTGACGGCAAGGGCCGACACGGGCTCGGGAGCAGTTTCAACAGACATGGGTTTCAGGGTAAAACCTCAGGCCGTACGCAACATACTGAAGCGCATATCAGAGGCATGGACGAATGGATATGGGAGCGCAGGGGAAAAACCAGATGATGTTCGACAAGATTGACCTTCATTTGATCAGGGTCCTCAATACCGTGCTGACCGAACGCAGCGTTTCCCGTGCCGCCATCCGCCTGGGCATGTACCAGCCCGCTGTGAGTGCCGCCCTCAAACGCCTGCGCGTGCTGGCCGGCGACCCGATTCTGGTGCGGTCCGGCGCCGGCATGGTGCCGACCGACGCGGGCCTGCGCATGGTCGAGCCTTCGGCCAGTATTTTGCGCGCGGCCGGCATGCTGTTCAGCGATGCGCGGGGATTTGAGCCGGCCACGGCCGAAGTCACTTTCCGGCTCGCCGCCAGCGACTACCTGGACCCGCTTTTTCTGCCGCAGCTGGTGGCGCAGATCAAGACGCAGGCGCCGCGCTGCCGCATTGACATCCAGCCGCTGTCGGCCGAGTCGGACTACCGCAGCCATCTGGCGCAGGGACAGGTCGATATCGTCATTGGCAACTGGAGCGAGCCGCCCGAAGACCTGCACATGGGGCGTCTGTTTGGCGACGAGGTGGTCTGCCTGGTGGCGCAGGACCACCCGGCGGTGCGGCGCGGCTGGGGCGGCGCGGACCCGGCCGGCTGGCTGGAGGCCGAGCACATCGCGCCGGGCGCCACGCACCCGGGCGCCAAGGGCGTCATCGATGAGCAGCTGGCGCGGCTGGGCCTGGCCCGCAACATCACGGTGCGGTGCCCGCATTTCAGCCTGATGCCGGCCATGGTGGCATCAAGCTTGCTGGTGATGACCACGGGCCGGCAATACTGTGAGCGCTTCGTCGGCGTGCTGCCGGTGACCATCCTGCCGTGCCCGGTCGAGCTTCCGCGCATGATGTACTACCAGCTCTGGCACGAACGCTCGCATGCGTCGAGCGCGGCAAAATGGCTGCGCGGGTGTGTCAAGTCGGTGGCCTCGTCGCTACGAAAAACATAGCTGCCTGCGCAGGTATTACCTGGGCTGCAGGCCTTAAATGCTTAAGAAACCAGTGCAAACCACCGCAAACAACCGCAAACAACCGCAACACCCCATCACGCCGCAATGAACCTTCATGACTGATTCCGCCACGTCCGCCAGCCAACCCGGCACCGCGCCGAGGCTGGCGCTGGCCGGCATCACCAAAAGCTACCCCGGCGTGGTCGCCAACCGCGACGTTTCCCTCGTGGTGCAGCCGGGCGAGATCCACGCGGTGCTGGGTGAAAACGGTGCCGGCAAATCGACCCTGATGAAAATCATTTATGGCGCCGTCGCCGCCGATGCCGGCACGGTGGCCATCGATGGCCAGCCGGTGCTGGTGCGCAACCCGCACGAAGCGCGGGCGCTGGGCATCAGCATGGTGTTTCAGCACTTCAGCCTGTTCGACACGCTGACGGTCGCCGAAAACGTCTGGCTGGGGCTGGGCAGCGACCTGAGCCTGGCCGAGGTGTCGGCGCGCATCACGCAAACCACCGAGGCTTATGGCCTGCAACTGGAGCCCATGCGGCCGGTGCACACGCTCGCTGTCGGTGAACGGCAGCGGGTCGAGATCGTGCGGGCGCTGCTGACCAGCCCCAGGCTGCTGATTCTGGACGAGCCCACGTCGGTGCTCACACCGCAGGCGGTCGAGAAGCTTTTTGTCACGCTGCGCCAGCTGGCGGCGCAAGGCTGCAGCATTTTGTACATCAGCCACAAGCTGCATGAAATTCGCGCGCTCTGCACCGCCTGCACGGTGCTGCGCGGCGGCCGTGTGACGGGTGTGTGCGATCCGCGTCAGGAGTCCAATGCCTCGCTGAGTCGCCTGATGATCGGTACCGAGCCGCCCGCGCTGGAGCGCCGCGACGTCAAAACCGGCGCTGTCGTGCTCGATGTGCAGCAGCTCGACCTGCCCAGCGACGACCAGTTCGGTGTCGAGCTGCGGCAGATCGCCCTGAGCGTGCGCGCCGGCGAAGTGGTGGGTATCGCCGGGGTGTCGGGCAACGGCCAGAAAGAGCTGCTCTATGCGCTGTCGGGTGAGGACACGCGGGCCGCTGCGGGCGCCATCACCGTGACCGGCACGCCCGCTGGCAGGCTCGGCCCGCGCGAGCGACGCGCGCTGGGGCTGCATTTCGTGCCGGAAGAGCGCCTGGGACGCGGTGCCGTGCCCTCGCTGTCACTGGCGCGCAACCTGCTGCTCACGCGCAGCGAGGCGGTGGGCGCCGGGGGCTGGATCCAGCCCGCGCGCCTGCAGGCACAGGCGGGCCGCATCCTCGCCAGCTTTTCCGTCAAGGCGGCAGGCCCGCAGGCCGTGGCGCGGTCGCTGTCGGGTGGCAACCTGCAAAAATTCATCATGGGCCGCGAGATCGATGCACAGCCCCGGCTGCTGATCGTCTCGCAGCCGACCTGGGGCGTTGACGTCGGGGCCGCCACGCAGATACGCGGCGAGCTGCTGCGCCTGGCCGGTGCGGGCTGCGCGGTGCTGGTTGTCAGTGAAGAGCTGGAAGAGTTGTTTGAACTGTGCGACCGGCTGTATGTGGTGGCCAAGGGCCGGCTGTCGCCGTCGCTGCCGCGCGCCGAGGCCAGTACCGGGCTGGTCGGGCAGTGGATGAGCGGGTTGTGGGACGATTCGGCTCGGGCTGAGCTTGCCGAAGCCGGCCCTTCGACAGGTTCAGGGCGAACGGAAAATAGCAATGCGACGGCATGATGACAAAGGTCACTGAATGATCCGCCTTGAAGCGCGCCCCGAGGCGTCGAAGTTCTGGACTTACGCGTCGCCGGTGCTGGCGCTGCTGGTCACGGTGACCATTGGTGTGCTCATCTTCCTGGCGCTCGGCAAAGACCCGGTCAGGGGCTTGCAGGTTTTTTTCTGGGAGCCGATCAAGTCGCCGTATGCGCTGGGCGAATTGATGGTCAAGGCCACGCCGCTGCTGATCATTGCGCTGGGGCTGGCGGTTTGCTTTCGCTCCAACGTCTGGAACATCGGTGCCGAGGG
>NCGI01000015.1 GCA_002256925.1 Polaromonas sp. 28-63-22 | reverse complement strand
CAGGGCCGTAGCGCTTTCAGCGACTATTTCTTACCCGAAGCTGCGGTGGCGCTGAAGCAGGGCGCTGGACGCCTGATACGCCGTGAAACCGATCAAGGTGTGCTGGTGATCTGTGACAGCCGCCTGGTGTCGATGGGTTACGGACGGCGTCTGATGAAAGCCCTGCCGCCCATGAAGCGTTTGCTGTCGGAGAAGGAGCTGGAAGTGCAGCTCGACGCCCTCACCAGAACTTGTACCAGGGATTGTCTGCAGACTTGAAGCCCCGGGTGAGGTACTGGCTCTGCGGGTAGGATTTTTCCATGATGCGGCGCATGTCATCGCGCAGGTCGTTCATCCCCAGCGCGTCGTAGGACTTGTAGAGAATGTAGGTAGCTTCCTCGATGGCCGGGACGTCGCGGTAGTCGGCGATGGCGCTTTGCGCGCGATTGATCGCTGCCACATAGGCGCCACGGGAGTAGTAGTACCGCGCCACATGCACTTCGGATTGCGCCAGTGAGTTCACGATGTAATTCATGCGCAAGCGCGAATCGGGGGCGTAGCGAGAATCGGGAAAGCGGGTGGTGAGTTCGCGGAACGACTCGAACGATTCCTTGGCCGCTTTTTGGTCCCTCTCAGACAGATCCTGCCGCGAAATGAAGGCAAACAAGCCGAGGTTGTCATTGAAATTGACCACGCCCTTCAGGTACAGCGCGTAGTCCAGTGCGGGACTCGCTGGGTGAAGTTTCATGAAGCGGTCGAGGGTCGAGATGGCTTGGGCCTGTTCCCCGCTTTTGTATTGCGCGTAAGCTTTTTCAAGTTGAGCCTGCTGCGCAAGCGGGGTTCCAGCCGCCCGGCCCTCCAGCTTCTCGTAAAGCGGAATGGCCTTGTCGTAGCCACCCGAACTTGCTTCGTCCTTGGCCTCGGCGTAAATCTTGTTGGGGCTCCAGCCTGCCGTACGGTCCGGTGCGGGTGTGGTGGAGCAACCCGATACGGTTAACGACAAGGCAAGCGCAATCGCTACAAGGGGCGAAGTGGCGGTAACAACCGATAATTTGCCTGGAAACATCACAACCAACCTTCCGAATGACTGACGCAGAACTGGAAAAAACAATTATATCGGGCGAGGTTCCCGGTGAGCCCCGGCTCGATGAACTTCCGGAGGACAGCGAGACCGGTACGGAATTCGAGATCCGCTGTGTCAGTGTCCCGGTGGAAAGTCATGGAAGCCGGCTCGATCTCACCGTGACGAAGCTGGTTCCGGAATTCTCGCGCAGCTACTTGCAGCAATTGATTCAGGCGGGAGTCGTCCAGATCAACGGCGTGGTGACGACGAAAACCTCGGTGAAAACCAAAGCCGGCGACCAGATCAGCATCGAACTTCGCCCCACACCGCAAAGCCAGGCCTTCGTTGCAGAGGCCATGCCGCTGGATATCGTTTATGAGGATGCCCATTTGCTGGTGGTTAACAAGCCAGCCGGGCTGGTGGTGCACCCCGCGCCTGGCAATTGGCGGGGCACGCTGCTCAATGGCTTGCTTGCAAGAGACTCCTCGGCGGCGCGCATGCCTCGGGCGGGTATCGTGCATCGTCTGGACAAAGACACCAGCGGCAAAACCCGCCAGGTGGATGAGACGATTGGTCGCGATCCCCGCAATCGACTGCGCATGGCGGTGGTTGATCTTGACAAAAACTCCGGCAAAACAGCGTCGACCCAGGTATCCCTGCTGTGCAACCAGGCGCGGTACTGCCTGGTGAAGTGCAAGCTGAACACCGGCCGCACACATCAAATCCGTGTTCATATGGCGTTTTTGGACCACCCGCTGGTGGGGGATGGCCTTTACGGCGGTGCGCCCGCAGGTGGGTTGAACCGCCAGGCGCTACACGCCTGGCGCCTGGCTTTCAAACACCCTGTCACAGGCGCCATGATGGCGTTCAAATCATCGCCACCGGCCGACATGCAGGCCGCTCTTGCCGATTTGGGCCTGATATACAATGAAGGGGAGTAGTTCTCTGCTACATGCACCCTGCCGCACCTGTTCAGGCAGCGGCCTGCCTTTGTGATGCGCCCATTGGCGCTCCAACCCCGCGTTTTTTCCGCCTTTTTTCGGAACGACCAACCATGAATACGACGGATGCAAAGCGCGTCCTCGAAACAGCACTGATCTGCGCGCAGCAACCGTTGCCTTTGCGTGAACTGGGTGTGCTGTTTGACGGAGCGCTCTCGGCTGACAGTCTCAGGATGATTCTTGAAGATCTGCAAAATGACTGGGCTCTGCGCGGTGTCGAACTGGTGCATGTGGCCTCGGGGTGGCGTTTTCAGAGCCGGCCCAAAATGCGGGAATACCTTGATCGGCTGCACCCTGAGAAGCCGCCGCGTTACAGCCGGGCGGTGCTTGAGACGCTGGCCATCGTTGCCTACCGCCAGCCCGTGACGCGTGGCGACATGGAAGATATTCGGGGGGTTACGATCAACAGCCTGATCCTCAAGCAGCTCGAGGATCGCGGTTGGGTCGAGGTGATCGGTCATCGTGAAACCGTGGGCCGGCCAGCGCTCTACGCGACTACCCGGCAGTTTCTGGACGATCTGGGTGTCGAGTCGCTCGATCAGCTCCCTGCGATGGACAGCCCGGCCGGACAGCTCGCCATGCTCGAGCAGATTGAATTTGGTGTGGACACGCCAGGACCGGCGTCTGGCGACGAAGCGCTTTCTGGGGCAGACGCAGCACCTCGGGAGAATCCCCAGCCCGAAGCGCTTGTGACTGTGGCCGGTGTTTTGGACGACCAGCCGCTCCAGCCTGAAAACCTGTCTGACGCGGCCAGGTAACAGGTCCCGTTATGTCAGCGTGAATGAAAAGTATGAATCAACAAGATCCACCGCAGCCATCGCTTCCCGTACACCCCGATAGCCCGGATGAACAGTCATTCAAGGCTGTAGCCCAGGATACATCTGCGCAAGGCGCTACTGATTTCATAGCGACCACCGCTTCCCGGGCTGACCCGACGCCTTTCGTGCCAGCGCAGCCCCAGGGGTCGGCGCGCCTTTCAGCGGGCACGCGTTTCGATGATGTGGTCACGGGGCAGTTCGACGCCGACGAGGACGATACCGCGCTGATCCCGCCCAAGCGGGTTTTGACGCCGTTGCCTGAAACGCCCAAACTTCACAAGGTTCTGGCGCAGGCGGGTCTCGGTTCGCGACTTGAGATGGAGCAGCTGATTCTTGAGGGACGCATATCGGTGAACGCCGAGCCCGCCCATATCGGCCAGCGTATCCAGTTTGGCGACAGCGTGAAAGTCAATGGCAAGCCGGTCCGTGTGCGCATCGAGCCACCACCGCCGCGTGTCATCGCCTACCACAAGCCTGCCGGCGAGGTGGTGACCCATGACGACCCGCAAAACAGGCCTACGGTTTTCAGGCGTTTGCCGAAACTGTTCCAGGGCAAGTGGCAATCGGTGGGCCGGCTGGACCTCAATACGGAAGGTTTGCTCCTGCTGACGAGTTCGGGCGAGCTGGCCAACAAGCTCATGCACCCCCGGTTTGGTCTGGAGCGGGAGTATGCGGTGCGGGTGCTGGGCGCCCTCAGCACTGAGGAAAAGAAGCGGCTGCTGGAAGGCGTGACGCTCGACGATGGCGTCGCGTCGTTTGGTTCCATCGAAGCCGGTGGCGGCGAAGGCGCCAACTGCTGGTACCGGGTCACCATTTCCGAGGGACGCAATCGGGAAGTGCGGCGCATGTTCGAAGCGGTCGGCCATGCGGTCAGCCGTTTGATCCGCATCCGGTATGGCGCCATGCTGTTGCCGCGTGGACTCAAGCGCGGTGCGTTTGTCGAGCTTGATGAACGTGATATCGCGGCGCTGACCCATGCTGTCAGCCGTTCCGAATTACGCAGTGACGCTCGTGTGGGTGGTTCCGTGGACCGCGCTTCCGGACCGGGCGATGAGCCGTACCGTCCCGCCGCCGGGCCGCGCCGCAACGATCGCACCGGTGGTCGTCGCGGGCGGAGTGTCGGCCAGGAATCCGGACGCGGTGACGCACCGCCTCCGGCCGAGACGGCTGAGGATCCCTACGAGTCGCAGCCACCGTTTGAGCGGACCGAGCGTGTACCGGGGGGTAACGCGCGCCGTGGTGCGGGCGCGCGCGGCCGGGGGCCCGGCGCGAGGACTTCGCAACCGCCTGCCAATACCTTCGGGCAACAGCCACCCCGGCGCCGCGATGATCGCGGCGACAGAAAGATAAACGGTACGGGAAGTGCGCAGCCTGATCCCATGAAAACGTCTTTTGGCTACATCGGCGCCGATACATTCACCCGGCAGCGGCAAGACCAGGGGCAGCGACGCGCCGGCGGTGGCGGTAACGCAGGCGGACCGCGCCGAGGCAATGCCGGCAATGCAGGCCCTGCAACCGGCGCTAACCGTGGCGGGCGCAGCCGAAGTGGCGGCCGCGGCGGTTCTGGCGGCGGCAATCGCTGAGTACGCCGTAAGTCACCTCATGGTGCAGGGTTGAATCAAGCCCCATACGCACAGGTTAAAATCAGAGGCTGTACGCAGCTCTCAAAAATTTATAAATTCAAGGTTAAGGAAATCTCATGGCAATCGAACGAACTCTTTCCATCATCAAGCCCGACGCCGTTGCTAAAAACGTCATCGGCAAGATTTACGCGCGTTTTGAAGCCGCTGGCCTGAAGGTGGTGGCCGCCAGGATGGCCCATTTGTCACAGGGTGAAGCCGAGGCCTTTTATGCGGTGCACAAAGAGCGCCCCTTTTTCAAGGATCTGGTTTCGTTCATGGTGTCGGGTCCCGTCATGATTCAGGCGCTTGAAGGTGAGGGCGCGGTGCTGAAGAATCGCGATTTGATGGGCGCGACGGACCCCAAAAAAGCGGCTGCCGGTACGATTCGCGCCGACTTTGCCGACAGTATCGATGCCAACGCGGTGCACGGCTCCGACGCCGTCGAGACCGCCAGGGAAGAAATTGCTTTCTTCTTTCCCGGCATGAACGTTTACACCCGTTAAACATGCGCAACTTCCTGCAGGGCTGCCGTGCTATGCGCCGTGCCCGTGCGGGAAAGAAACGCCTGGTGCCCTGACGTGACGGCCAACCTTCTCGATTTTGATCTTGACGGGCTGGCTGCTTTCTGTGAGCAGCTGGGGGAGAAACGTTTTCGTGCGACGCAGCTCTTTCGATGGATTCATCAGAGGGGCGCGTCAGACTTTGGGCAGATGACCGATCTGGCCAAATCGCTGCGCGAAAAACTTGCCGGCGTCGCCCGTGTCGAAGGCCTCGCGGTGGTTTCGCGTCATGAATCGACCGACGGGACCGTTAAATGGCTCTTCGATGTCGGAAACGGCGATGTCATCGAAACCGTCTTCATTCCAGAGGCTGATCGCGGCACGCTCTGTATTTCATCGCAGGCCGGCTGCGCGGTCGGCTGCCGATTCTGCTCCACCGGGCACCAGGGTTTTAGCCGAAACCTCACGACCGCTGAAATCGTTGCGCAGCTTTGGTTTGCGGAGCATTTCCTGCGCGCGCATCTGGGCCGGCAGGATCGCGTGATTTCCAACGTGGTGATGATGGGCATGGGCGAGCCCCTGCAAAATTACGCGCAGCTGCTTCCAGCCCTGAGGGTCATGCTTGATGATCACGCGTACGGGTTGTCGAGACGTCGGGTGACGGTTTCAACCTCGGGTGTCGTGCCCATGATCGACCGCCTTGCCGAGGATTGTCCGGTCGCACTCGCGGTTTCCTTGCACGCGCCGTACGACGAGCTGCGCGACAACCTGGTTCCGCTCAACAAGAAGTATCCGATTGACGAACTGCTTGCGGCCTGCCTTCGCTACCAAGGCGCCGCGCCACGCGACTTCATCACCTTCGAATACTGCATGCTGGATGGCGTGAATGACCAGCCCGAGCATGCAAGGGCGCTGGTGGCCCTGATGAAAGTGCACGGAGACCTCGGCTTGTCATGCAAGTTCAACCTGATTCCTTTCAACCCGTTTCCAGCATCGGGTCTGAAACGATCGGACATGTCGCAAGTCGTCGCCTTTTCCAAAATTCTGCTTGAGGCGGGCATTGTCACCACCGTGCGCAAGACCCGAGGCGACGATATCGATGCGGCTTGTGGGCAACTGGCTGGCGATGTGCAGGACCGTACGGGCGTCGACCGGCGTATGGCGGCACAGCGTCAGGTTATGCTCGGCGGCATCAAAGTGGTTGTCGCATAAGGGATCCATGTATGAGGTTTGTCGCCAGCTTGGCTTTTGTTATTTTCGGCGTCGGAACTGCCCTCTTGACGGCTTGCGCGGGCCCCCAAGGGGCTTCCGGTGCGCGGGCCGGTCGTTCCGATATCGTGACGGAATCCGACGAGTCCGAGCTGCGTCGGCGGGCTCGTTTGCGCCTTGAACTGGCGGCGGGTTATTTCGAGCAGGGCCAGATCAATGTGGCGCTTGATGAGATCAAGCAGTCCCTGGCAACAGATCCCAGCTACGTGGATGCGCACAACTTGCGGGGACTGGTCTACATGCGTCTGAACAATGTTCCGCTTGCGGAACAAAGCTTTCGCGACGCGCTGGCTTTGAATCCGCGCGACGCCGATGTGGCGCAAAACTACGGCTGGCTGTTGTGTCAGCAAAATCGTTTCGACGAGTCTTTCAAGATGTTCGACCGGGCCGCCAACAACCCGACCTACGGTTCAAAAGCCAAAACCATGATGACGCTCGGCGTTTGCCAGGCACGTGCGGGGCGCCCGGCCGAGGCCGAAAAAACCCTTATGCATGCCTATGAGCTCGATGCCGGCAATCCTGTAACGGGGTACAACCTTGCCAGTCTGCTCTACGAAAGAAATGACCTGACCCGCGCCCAGTTTTACATTCGGCGTATCAACAACAGCGACCTCGCCAATGCTGAAACCCTGTGGCTGGGTGTCAAGACGGAACTGAAACTGAACAATCGGGAGACCGCCTTGCAACTGGGTGAACAACTGAAAAAACGTTTTGGACAGTCGCCGCAGGCGGCACTCTACGACAGGGGCGCCTTCAATGAATGAGCTTCGTTACGCAGAGGCCGCCAACGCCGGCGCGTCGGGTGCTGTCTCTGGATTCGGTGGCTTGGCTGACGCAGATCAGGGGCCCTCGGCGGGCACGCTTATTCGCTCGGCCCGCGAGGCGGCCGGTCTTCATATTGCTGCGCTGGCGGTTTCGCTCAAGGTGCCTGTCAAAAAACTCGAGGCACTCGAACAGGATCGCACGGATTTGCTGCCGGA
Organism: Polaromonas sp. 28-63-22; assembly: GCA_002256925.1. GTDB lineage: Bacteria > Pseudomonadota > Gammaproteobacteria > Burkholderiales > Burkholderiaceae_C > Polaromonas. The sequence goes on along the minus strand of NCGI01000015.1, from coordinate 14,318 downwards.
CGCCACGTTCGCGCGCGCACTGGCTGCCAGCGTGTGCCGGAGCCTGAAGGTCGATGCTGCCCCGGTGCTTGCCAGGTTGCCGCAAGCCCGGGGAACCCCGCTCAGAGCCCAAAGCCGGCATGTGCCAACACCGTTTCGTTCGCCCGGTGAGCGCTCCATCTCGCCGTTGTGGTCGGCGATGGCCCGGCCGCCCGTGGTGGGTGGTGTGGCGCTTTTGCTGGGAACCCTTGCTCTGGTGTTCTGGCCGGCGATCAGGGAGGCGGGTTCCCGCCTGGCTGGTCGGGCCGATACCCTGGCCGGGCCGGCGGAGCCCTCGCTGTCGGCACCGCTGATTCTGGAGTTGACGGGGCCTGGCGCTGTTTCGCCTGGCAAGGCGCCGACAAGCCCCGGCGCGGGTGCGGCCGAGGGTGCAGTCACCACGCCCGACGCCCAGCCTTCGGTATTTTCAGCGCCGCCGGGATCCGCCTCCATGTTGGTCGCTGCGCCAGCGCAGCCGACTGGTGAGCGCCTGGCTGCAACGGACGCACCGGTGGCCGGTACGACGTCGGGCATTGTGACCTTTAGCGCGAAAGGTGCCTCCTGGGTCGAGGTCACTGACGCTCGCGGCGTGGTGGTCTTGCGCCGTACGCTGTCCGCAGGTGAAGTGGTTGGCGCCTCGGGCGCCATGCCCCTCCATGCCGTTGTGGGGCGCGCTGATTCGACGCAGGTTCACGTGCGTGGGAAGTCGCTTGATCTGACGCCGCTTTCCCGTGACAACGTAGCTCGCTTTGAGGTGAAATAGTGCAGCCCTGCCTTCCCATTGCATCGGCGTCGCCCAAGCCGCGCCGCTCTGCCCAGGCCGAGGTGATCTGGGGGTCGCGCGTGGTCACCGTTGGCGGCGATGCGCCGGTTCGGGTCCAGTCCATGACCAATACGGACACGGTCGATGTGATCGGCACGGCCATTCAGGTCAAGGAACTCGCCATTGCCGGCTCCGAAATGGTGCGCATCACCGTCAATACGCCCGAGGCGGCCGAGGCTGTTCCACACGTGCGCGAGCAACTGGACCGCATGGGCATTGATGTACCGCTGATCGGCGATTTTCACTACAACGGTCATCGTTTGCTGCAGGACTACCCGGCATGCGCCGAAGCACTTTCCAAATACCGCATCAACCCGGGCAATGTTGGCAAAGGCGACAAGCATGACCGGCAGTTCGGCCAGATGATCGACGCTGCCATGCGCTGGAACAAGCCGGTTCGTATCGGTGTCAACTGGGGCAGTCTCGACCAGGAGCTGCTAGCCAGTCTGATGGACGAAAACAGTGGCCGCGCAGCGCCTTGGGATGCCCGACAAGTGATGTACGAAGCGCTGATCACGTCGGCGCTGGATTCGGCCAGGCTGGCCGAAAAAATGGGCATGCGCCATAACCAGATCATCCTGTCATGCAAGGTCAGCGGCGTGCAGGATCTGATTTCGGTCTATCGGGAACTGGCCCGTCGAAGCGACTACACCCTCCACCTCGGTCTGACCGAGGCGGGCATGGGCACGAAAGGCACGGTGGCATCAGCCACCGCCTTGTCCATTTTGCTGCAGGAAGGCATAGGCGACACCATTCGCGTTTCCCTGACTCCCCAGCCGGGCGAGGCGCGCACGCAGGAAGTCGTCATCGCGTCCGAAATTTTGCAGGCGCTGGGGCTTCGCAGCTTCGTGCCCAGCGTGACGGCCTGCCCCGGCTGTGGTCGCACCACCAGCACGACATTTCAGGAGTTGGCCAAACAGATCGATGACTTCCTGCGCGCGCAGATGCCGGTCTGGCGCAAGCAGTACCCTGGCGTCGAAGAACTCAGGGTCGCCGTGATGGGCTGCATCGTCAACGGTCCGGGTGAAAGCAAGCATGCTGATATCGGCATCAGTCTGCCCGGCTCGGGCGAAGCACCGGCCGCGCCGGTGTTCATTGATGGCGAGAAGAAGCTCACGCTTCGCGGCGACAACATCGCCAGCGAGTTCCAGGTGATCGTTGAAAACTACATTGAAAAACGCTTCGGCACGCACCGCGCCGTTGAGGCCGCCTGAATCCCATGGTTGACAAAGTAACGGCCGTCCCGACGGCGAAACCGGCTATGGCCAGCAAACCCGCGAGGCTGCTGGCCATCAAGGGCATGAATGACATTCTTCCGCCCGAGTCGGCGCGATGGGAATGGCTGGAGAGCAAAGTCCGGCTGCTGATGCAGCGCTATGCCTACCGCAATATCCGCACGCCGATTCTTGAGCATACGGCGCTGTTCGTGCGCGGGATCGGCGAAGTCACCGACATCGTCGAAAAGGAGATGTACTCCTTTGAAGACCGGCCTGACAAAAACGGCGACCACGACCACCTCAGCCTGCGGCCAGAGAACACGGCCAGTGTGGTCCGTGCCGTGACCGAGCACAACCTGCTGTACGACGGCGGCAAGCGGCTCTACTACATGGGGCCGATGTTTCGCAGGGAGCGCCCGCAGCGCGGCCGGTTTCGCCAGTTTCACCAGATCGGTGCGGAAGCCCTGGGTTTTTCCGGGCCTGACGTCGATGCCGAGCTGATTCTGCTGGCGGTCTCGCTCTGGAAAGACCTCGGGCTGAACGACTGGCGGCTGGAAATCAACAGCCTGGGCCAGCCTGATGAGCGCGCACGGCATCGCGAGCACCTGGTGGGCCACTTCGAGCGTCATGCCGACGTGCTTGACGACGATGCAAAACGTCGCCTGCACAGCAATCCGCTGCGTATTCTCGACAGCAAGAATCCGGCGATGAAAGCGGTGGTTGAAAGCGCTCCGCGCCTGATTGATTTTCTCGGTGAGCAGTCGCTGGCGCATCTTGATGGCGTGAAAGCAATTCTCGACGCCAACGGCATCGCGTGGACGTTGAACCCACGGCTCGTCCGCGGCCTTGACTACTACAACCTCACGGTGTTTGAGTTCGTGACCGACCGACTTGGCGCGCAGGGCACGATTTGTGCGGGTGGCCGCTACGACTACCTGATCGGCCAAAGCGGTGGCAAGCCGGCGCCAGCCGTCGGATGGGCGCTGGGCATCGAACGCGTGCTCGATCTTGTGAGCGAGCAGGGCACCACGCCGCCGTTGCCGGTACCCGATGCATACGCTGTGATCCCCGATGCCTCCTCGCTGCCGCTGGCTTTCAGGACGCTGCAGGGCCTGCGCGCCGCCGGGGTCAATGTCCAGATGCACGCCAGTACCGCCGAGGGCATGGGAAGCATGAAATCCCAGTTCAAGCGCGCCGATGCCAGTGGTGCAAAGTTTGCCCTGATTTTTGGCGCTGATGAAATGGCTGCCGGCAGCGTGGCTGTCAAACCGCTGCGCGCCGATACCGGCGCGGCGGTCCAGCCCCAGACCCTGCGTTCGCTCGACGACGTAGCCTCGTGGAGTGCCAGTCTCAAAGACTGACCCGACCTCCGGCCGGACGATCCGGCCCTCTACAATCACCGAATTCCCATCCCCGCCGCGCACCGGCAAAAATCAGACTCCCCATGGCAAAACACCTTGATCTGGAAGAGCAGGAACAGCTCGACGAACTGAAGCATTTCTGGAAAAGTTACGGCAACCTGATCACGTGGGTGCTGATCGCCGTGCTGGGAGGCTTCGCTGCCTGGAACGGCTACCAGTACTGGCAGCGTAGCCAGGCAGCTCAGGCATCGGTGATGTACGACGAAGTCGAGCGGGCAGTTCAGTCCGGTGATGCCGCGAAAATCGAGCGTTCGCTGGCCGACATGAAAGAGCGTTTTGGCAGCACCCTGTACGCGCAGCAGGCCGGACTGATCGCGGCCAAAGCCTACTACGACAAAGGCAACCTTGATGCCGCGCGGGCTGCGCTCATCGGCGTCATTGACAAGGCGCCCGACCCCGGCTACCAGGCTATCGCCCGGCTGCGGCTGGTTGCGGTACTGCTGCAGACGAAGGCGTACGACGAGGCCTTGAAGCAGCTTTCTGGCGTATTCCCGAAAGAGTTCGTTGCGTTGGCCGACGATCGCCGGGGCGACGTTTTTGCGGTGCAGGGCAAAAAAGATGAAGCCAAGGCTGACTACCTGAAAGCCTGGAAAGGGCTGGGTGATCGCGTGGAGTACAGGCGTCTGGTGGAAGTCAAGCTCAACGCATTGGGCGTGGACCCGGGCGAGGCCGGGCGCAAGGTGGCAAGCGCCACCCCGGATGCGGGGGAAAACAAATGAACTCTGAGCGTTTTAGGCCTCTAGCCCATATGTTACGTGCGCCAGCAGCTATTATTTTGATAGCGTCTGTGGCGGGATGCTTCGGCGGCGCGAGCAAGCCGAAACCTGCAGAGCTGCAGCCGGTGACGGCCCTGGTATCAGCTCGCCAGAGCTGGAACGTCAGCGTAGGCAAGGTGGACTTTCCGTTGCAGGTGACCGTGGCCGGCTCCAGTGTGGCGCTTGCCGGCAGCGACGGCACCGTCGCCCTGCTGGACGGTCAGACCGGCCGTGATATCTGGCGGATCGCGCTTAAAGCGCCGATTGCAGCGGGTGTGGGCAGTGATGGAAAAATCGCGGCTGTGGTGACGCGCGACAACGATGTCGTGGCCGTGCAGGACGGGCGCGAGATATGGCGCCAGAAGCTTACAGCCCAGGCTTTCACCGCGCCGTTCGTGGCCGGCGGCCGGGTGTTCGTGCTGGCGGCAGACCGTTCGGTCAATGCCTTTGACGGGCAAACCGGTCGAAAGCTCTGGACCCAGCAGCGCCCCACCGAGCCGCTGGTGTTGAACCAGTCGGGCGTGATGCTGGCCGTGGGCGACACGCTGGTTGTCGGTCTGGCAGGCCGTCTGGCGGGATTGAATCCGGCCAATGGCAGCATTCGCTGGGAAGTACCGATCGCCTCACCACGCGGTATCAATGATGTGGAGCGGCTGGTCGATCTGGTCGGCCCGGTCAGCCGGGAGGGCGATATTGTTTGCACGCGTGCGTTCCAGGCCAGCATTGGGTGCGTCAATGCGGCGCGTGGCAGCCTGCTGTGGACGAAGCCGGCCAACGGCGTGCACGGCATCGCGGGCGACGACCGGTTGCTGTTTGGCACCGAGGCTGACGGCACGGTGGTGGCATGGCGGCGCGCTGACGGCGAACGGGTCTGGTCGACAGACCGCCTGCGTTACCGCAACCTGACTGCGCCGCTGGTGGCAGGGCGCTCGGTGGCCGTTGGCGACCTGTCGGGCTTTGTCCACCTGCTGTCGCGTGACGACGGTTCGCTGCTGAACCGTCTGCCCACCGATGGTTCTGCCATTGCCGCCGCGCCGGTGCTCGTCGGTAACTCACTGATTGTGGTGACCCGCAATGGTGGTGTTTACGGCTTTCAGCCCGAATAACGCCCACCCCGCCAAGAAACTCATTGATGAAACCTGTCATTGCGCTGGTTGGCCGCCCGAATGTGGGTAAGTCAACGATATTTAACCGGCTGACCAAGACGCGGGATGCGATCGTGGCCGACTTCGCCGGGCTGACGCGCGACCGCCACTACGGCAATGGCACGTTGGGCAGTCACGAATACATCGTGATTGACACGGGCGGTTTTGAGCCGGACGCGGTTTCCGGTATCTACAAGGAAATGGCCAAGCAGACACGCCAGGCTGTGGCCGAGGCCGATGTGGTGGTGTTTGTGGTGGACGGCCGGGCCGGGATCAGCGCGCAAGACCACGACATTGCCGGTTACCTGCGCAAGCTCGGCAAGCCGACGGTGCTCGCGGCCAACAAGGCCGAGGGCATGACCGAAGGCGTGCAACTGGCGGAATTTTTCGAGCTTGGCCTGGGTGAAGTCCTGCCTGTTTCGGCTGCGCACGGGCAGGGCATGCGCTCGCTGGTGGACATGGCGCTGGCACCACTCAATCTTCCGGACCCGGAAGACGAACCGGAACCGCAAGACCCCACCATTATTCGCCTGGCCGTCGCGGGGCGGCCGAATGTCGGCAAATCAACACTGATCAACACATGGCTGGGCGAAGAGCGCCTGGTTGCGTTTGATCTGCCCGGTACCACCCGCGATGCGATCTCGGTGCCTTTTGAGCGCGCCGGGCAAAAGTTTGAGCTCATCGACACGGCGGGTCTGCGCCGCAAGGGCAAGGTCTTCGAGGCGATCGAGAAATTCTCGGTGGTTAAGACCCTGCAGGCCATTGAAAACGCCAACGTCGTGCTGCTGTTGCTCGATGCCACGCAGGGCGTGACCGACCAGGATGCACACATCGCCGGCTACATTCTGGAGAGCGGCCGCGCCGTGGTGCTGGCCATCAACAAATGGGATGCCGTTGACTCCTACCAGCGCGAGCAGCTCGAGCGGTCTGTTGAGACGCGCCTGGGTTTCCTGAAGTTTGCCTCCATTCACCATATTTCAGCCATCAAGCGCCAGGGCCTGGCGCCGGTGTGGAAATCGATCATTCAGGCGCATGCTTCGGCCAACCGCAAGATGTCCACGCCTGTCCTGACGCGGCTGCTGCTCGAAGCCGTGCAGTTCCAGCAGCCCCAGCGCTCGGGTATTTTCCGCCCTAAACTGCGCTACGCCCACCAGGGCGGCATGAATCCGCCGATCATCATCGTGCACGGGAATTCGCTTGATCATGTCACCGAAGCGTACAAGCGCTACCTTGAAGGGCGCTTCCGCAAGGAGTTTGATCTGGTGGGAACGCCGATGCGTATCCAGATGAAAAGCCAGCAGAACCCCTTCAAGGACAAGGATTCGTCCTAGGACTACACGACCGCGCAATGGGCTGTGTTAACGTCAAATCTTATTAACTCTTGAACACGGAAAATATCGTGAGCAATAACAAAGGTCAGCTCTTGCAGGACCCTTTTCTCAACACCCTGCGCCGCGAGCATGTGCCCGTTTCGATTTATCTGGTGAACGGCATCAAGCTGCAGGGCCAGATCGAATCGTTCGACCAGTACGTCGTGTTGCTTCGCAACACCGTAACCCAGATGGTTTACAAGCACGCCATTTCCACCATCGTGCCAGGCCGAGCCGTTAATTTTTCCGCCAGCGACCCCGAAGAAAGCCCCTCCAGCTGAGTTCGCATGACGACTTGGTGAAGAAACCCCCGCTGGCGCTGCTGGTAGGGGTAAATTTCGGCTTTCCGAATTTTGATGCTGGCTTGCAGGAACTTGGTCTGCTGGCCCAAACGGCGGGGCTGAACCCGGTGGCCCGCATGACCTGTAACCGCAAGGCGCCGGACGCAGCCCTGTTTGTTGGCAAAGGCAAGGCCGACGAGATCAAAATGCTGGCGCTTGAAACCGGCGCCACCGAGGTCTTGTTCGATCAGTCCCTCAGCCCGGCCCAGCAGCGCAATCTTGAACGCCACCTCGAGTTGCCGGTCAATGACCGCACCCTGCTGATCCTCGAAATTTTCGCCCAGCGGGCTAGAAGTCATGAGGGCAAGCTGCAGGTCGAATTGGCACGGCTTCAATACCAGTCAACCCGCCTGGTACGGCGGTGGTCGCACCTGGAGCGGCAAACCGGCGGCGCGGGCGTGCGTGGTGGCCCGGGTGAAAAGCAGATCGAACTCGACAAACGCATGATTGGCGAAGCCATCAAGCGAACCAAAGAGCGCCTGGGCAAGGTCAAGAAGCAGCGCCAGACGCAGCGCAAGCAGCGGGAGCGGCGCAATGCCTACGCCATCTCGCTGGTCGGCTATACCAACGCCGGCAAATCCACGCTCTTCAACGCTCTGGTCAAGGCGCAGGCTTACGCTGCCGACAAACTGTTCGCCACGCTCGACACAACGACCCGGCAGCTCTACCTGGGCGAGGCTGCCCGTCCCACGTCGCTTTCGGACACCGTGGGGTTCATCCGCGATTTGCCGCATGGGCTGATCGATGCCTTCGCCGCCACTTTGCAGGAGGCTGCCGATGCTGACTTGCTGCTGCATGTGGTGGATGGCGGCAACGCGGATTACCTGGAGCAAATCGAACAGGTTCAGCGCGTGCTCGCTGAAATCGGCGCGGCGGACGTGCCGCAGCTGCTGGTGTTCAATAAACTCGACACCATTGAAAAAAGCAGTCTGCCCCTGCATCTGCACGACATGTTCGCGTTGAAGGATGCGTTCGACGGTGCCACCCGCAGCGTGGAAAGGGTGTTCGTCAGCGCCACCACCGGCGACGGCGTGCCGGTGCTGCGTCGGCTGCTGGCGGCGCATGCGACCATGCCTGCTCCAGAGGAGATTTCCGGGTCTTGCGAGCCCGTGGTCTGAACCCGGAATTTCATTAGGCACAATATCGGTGTTTGAAAAAAAGAGTTTGATCCCATGAAACTGAATCCCGCGCTCCAAATGTTTGTGACCTTTCCAGGGCGGCTGGGCCGTGGCGCCCGGGGCATGTTCAATCTGAACGATCCGCGCTGGGGCCGTGATGAAGACAAGCCCACGCCCGACGACGGCAAACCCGAGTCGAATGCTGACGAGCGCCAGCCCCCCAAGGCATCGCGGCCACCCGGCAAGGGCCCCAATCAGGGGCCGCCGGATCTCGACGAACTGTGGCGCGATTTCAACCGCAAGCTCAGCGGCCTTTTCGGCGGCGCCAAGGGCGGCCCGAAGCGGGGCGGTTTCGGTGGTGGTGGCAACAACAACAGCGGTGGTGGCGGCTTTCAGCCCGACATGAAAAGCGCTGGCATCGGGGTAGGCCTGATTGCTGCTGTTGCTGTCCTGATATGGCTGGGCACCGGGTTTTTCATCGTCCAGGAGGGCCAGCAGGCCGTTATCACCCAGTTCGGCAAATACCGCTCCACCGTCGGCGCCGGCTTCAACTGGCGTCTGCCGTACCCGATCCAGCGCCACGAAATCGTGGTGGTGACGCAGATCCGTTCCGTGGATATCGGGCGCGATGTGGTCATCAAGGCCACCGGCCTGCGCGACTCGGCCATGCTGACCGAAGACGAAAACATCGTCGAAATCAAGTTTGCCGTGCAGTACCGGCTGAATGACGCGCGGGCTTATCTTTTCGAAAGCAAGGATCCGGCGAATGCCGTGGTGCAGGCTGCCGAGACGGCCGTGCGCGAAGTCGTCGGCAAGATGAAGATGGATCTTGCGCTGGCTGATGAGCGTGACCAGATTGCACCCAGGGTGCGCGCGCTGATGCAGACCATTCTGGATCGCTACAAGGTGGGTGTAGAAGTCGTGGGTATCAATCTTCAGCAAAGCGGTGTCCGCCCGCCCGAGCAGGTGCAGGCCGCATTTGACGACGTGCTGAAGGCCGGCCAGGAACGCGAACGCGCCAAAAACGAGGCCCAGGCCTATGCCAACGACGTCATTCCCCGTGCTGTGGGTTCGGCGTCACGGCTGAAGGAAGAGTCCGATGCCTACAAGGCGCGCATCGTGGCGCAGGCCGAGGGTGATGCCCAGCGTTTCCGCTCGGTGTTGACCGAATACCAGAAGGCGCCGCAGGTCACCCGTGACCGCATGTACCTCGACGCCATGCAGCAGGTGTATTCCAGCGTGACGAAAGTGCTCGTTGAGGCGCGCCAGGGATCAAATCTGCTTTACCTGCCGCTGGACAAGATCATGCAGATGACCGGCCAGGGCAGCGCCACCGGCACCGAGCCGCCGCTGCTGCCCGGCACGGGTGCGTCGCCGCCGGTGCCGGCACCGGCGACCAGCACGCTACCGCTCGATCCCCGTGCGCGTGATTCGTCGCGCACCCGCGAACGCGAACCACGCTAAGGAAGAATAAAGTGAATAGAGTCGGATTTTTCGTTTCTTCGGTGCTGGTCATTCTGGCCCTGCTCAGCTCGACGCTTTTTGTGGTGGACCAGCGCCAGTTCGGCGTCGTGTATGCGCTCGGTCAGATCAAGGAAGTGATTCTTGAGCCAGGATTGAACTTCAAGTTGCCGCCACCGTTCCAGAACGTCTCGTACATCGACAGGCGCTTGCTTACGCTTGACAGCACGGACGCGGAGCCGATGCTGACGGCCGAGAAGCAGCGCGTGGTGATCGACTGGTACGTGCGCTGGCGCATCATTTCGCCGTCCGAGTACATCCGCAATGTGGGGCTGGACGAGCGGGCAGGGGCCAACCAGCTCAACCGGGTCGTGCGCAATGCCTTCCAGGAAGAAATCAACAAGCGTACCGTCAAGGATTTGCTGTCGTTGCAGCGCGAAACCCTGATGGCTGACGTCAAGGGCGCGGTCCTGCAGGCGGTTCGCGGCGCCAAACCCTGGGGCATCGACGTGATCGACGTGCGCATCACGCGCGTGGACTACGTCGAGGCCATCACCGAGTCGGTGTACCGCCGGATGGAAGCCGAACGCAAGCGGGTCGCCAACGAGTTGCGCTCCACCGGTGCCGCAGAAGGTGAAAAGATTCGCGCCGACGCCGATCGCCAGCGCGAAGTGACGATTGCCAATGCCTACCGCGACGCGCAGAAAATCAAGGGTGAAGGCGATGCCGAAGCCGCGCGGATCTATGCCGAGTCGTTCGGACGCGATCCGCAATTCGCCCAGTTCTACCGAAGCCTTGACGCCTACAAAGCCAGCTTCAACAAGAAATCCGACGTGATGGTTCTCGATCCATCGTCAGACTTCTTCAAGGCCATGCGCGGGTCGGGTAGCGGCGCTGCAACCAGTAACGCCGTGCCTGCACGCCGATAGCCGCCGGGGTTGGCCCCATGAACAGCGACAGCTTCTGGCAGGCGCTGGCCTGGGTCCTCGTCATCGAGGGCTTGCTGCCTTTTCTGTCACCCCGAAACTGGCGTGCCATGTTTGCGCAAATCCTTGCCTGGGGTGACGGCCAGATTCGGTTTTTTGGTCTCTGCAGCATCGCTGCAGGCTTGATCGTCATGGCTTTTCTGGGCTGAGCAACGCCCCGCCAAACCCGTGCGGGTGGCCGCCAAGACGGTCCGTGACGACCGCTGCAATTGAGCAAATACCTGGGCGTCGGCTGCCGGCCAAGCCTAAAACCACCTTCAAGCCCGGTAAAATCCCTGTTTTAACAGCCTTTGAAAATAACAATGCCTGCCTGGTCGTCATCATGGCAATTGCCCGATCAAATTGCCGATGTCCTGCCCTCCGAGGCGCGCCACATTGAAGAGTTGCGCCGGCTGTTTCTCGATACCGCTCGAAGCTACGGCTACGAACTGGTCATGCCGCCGCTGCTGGAGCATCTTGAATCGCTGCTGACGGGCACCGGCGAGGCGCTCGACCTGCAAACCTTCAAGCTGGTGGACCAGCTTTCGGGCCGCACGCTCGGTCTGCGCGCAGACACCACGCCGCAAGTTGCCCGCATCGACGCCCATCTGCTGAACCGGAGCGGCGTTGCCCGCCTGTGCTATTGCGGGCCGGTGCTTCATACGCGCGCAGACCGGCCGCTAGCCACCCGGGAACCGCTGCAGTTCGGCGCAGAAATCTATGGTCATGCCGGGCTCGAGGCCGATCTGGAAGCCCAGTTGCTGGCCATCGAAGGCTTGCGCGCTGCGGGTGTCGGCGCACTCAGCGTCGATATGGCCGATGTGCGAATCGTCAGCAGCCTGCTGGACGGAGTCACCGTCCCTGGCAAGACGCTGGCCCTCATCCATGCCGCCCTGGCTTCCAAAGACGCCAGCGAACTCGACAGCCTGCTCGCAAGTATTGATGGCGGCATCTCGCAGGCGTCCCGCGCGGGCCTCAATGCGCTGCTTCAGCTTTACGGCGATGAAAAAGTGCTTGTTGAGGCCGAAAAATCCCTGCCGTCCTTGCCCGGCGTGCGCGAAGCGCTACAAAATTTGAAGTGGCTGGCGGCCCGTGTCCAGCGTCAGGACGGTAGTGTTCAGGTCAGTTTTGACCTGGCCGACCTGCGTGGCTATGCCTACTACAGCGGAACCCGCTTCGCTATCTACGGCCAGGGTGCCGAACTGGCCCGCGGCGGCCGCTACGATGAAGTCGGCGCCGTGTTCGGGCGCAACCGGCCAGCCGCCGGATTCAGCCTTGACTTGAAGGAGCTGGTCAGCGTGCTGGCACCGCGTCCACTGAAAGCAGCCATTCGTGCGCCCTGGGGTGCCAGTGCGCCGCTTCAATCCGCCATTGCCCAGCTGCGCGCCCAGGGCGAAACCGTCGTTTGCGTGCTGCCAGGCCACGAGCATGAAGTCAACGAATTTGACTGCGACCGCGAACTGGCCGAGAGCACCGGTCAGTGGGTCGTGCGTTCCCTTGACAAAGTGACATGACGGCGACGGCCCGATGTCTGTGTGATGGCCGGGCCAGTCCATGCGCCTTCCGTCTGAACCCTTAACGCGATGAACGCGATTTAACGAGAAACCAGAAGATGATCAACCAACAATCCTCGGCTGCCGGCCGCAACGTCGTGGTCGTGGGCACCCAGTGGGGTGACGAAGGCAAGGGCAAACTGGTCGACTGGCTGACCGAGATGTCGCAGGGCGTGGTGCGCTTCCAGGGTGGCCACAATGCCGGGCACACGCTGGTGATCAACGGCGTCAAGACCGCGCTCAACCTGATTCCCAGCGGCATCATGCGTCCGGGCGTCAAGTGCTACATCGGCAACGGCGTGGTGCTGTCAACCGAGCAGCTCTTCAAGGAAATCGAACGCCTTGAAGCCATCGGCGTTGAAGTTCGCTCGCGCCTGCGCATCAGCGAAGCCTGTCCGTTGATCTTGCCATTTCATGCCGCCCTCGACATTGCGCGCGAATCGGTGCGCGAGAACGCCGGCAGCGAAAAAATCGGCACCACGGGTAAAGGTATTGGTCCGGCCTATGAAGACAAAATTGCACGCCGGGCGCTGCGCGTACAGGACCTGAAATACCCGGACCGCTTCGCCGCCAAATTGCGTGTGCTGCTGGAATTGCACAACCACACCCTGACGACCTTTTTGCATGCGCCGGCCGTCGATTTCGACAGCGTTTACGCGCAGGCCATGAAAGACGCCGAACGCCTCAAACCCATGATGGCCGATGTCTCCCGCGAGCTCAACGACGCACACCGCGAGGGCGCCAATTTGCTGTTCGAGGGCGCGCAAGGCACCTTGCTCGACGTGGATCACGGCACCTATCCCTTTGTGACTTCAAGCAACTGCGTGGCCGGCAACGCGTCGGCCGGCTCCGGCGTGGGCCCCGGCATGCTTCACTACATTCTGGGAATTACCAAGGCTTATTGCACGCGCGTCGGCGGCGGACCTTTCCCGACCGAGCTGGAGTGGGAAAAGCCCGGAACAGTCGGCTATCACCTGTCTACCGTCGGCGCGGAGCGTGGCGTGGTCACCGGGCGATTCCGCCGTTGCGGCTGGTTCGATGCAGCCCTGCTCAAACGGTCGGCCCAGGTCAACGGGCTGTCAGGGCTTTGCATCACCAAGCTCGACGTGCTCGACGGCATTGACGAATTGAAGCTTTGCACCGGTTACGAGCTCGACGGACATATCACCGACATCCTGCCTATGGGTGCCGAAGAAATCGCCCGCTGCCAGCCGATTTACGAAACCATGCCGGGCTGGAGCCAGACGACCGTGGGTGTGACGAAGTACGACGCGCTTCCGCCGGCGGCGCAACACTACCTCAAGCGCATTGAAGAGGTCACCGGCGTGCCGATTCACATGATCTCGACCAGTCCCGACCGTGATCACACGATTTTGCTGCGCAACCCCTACGCCGCCTGAAACCTCAAAACTTTAAGCAAATAATGCCTGCAGCCCTCATAAAACGTGCGCAAGCAGCTATTAAATCAGGAGCAAAAGCATGTTGACCGAAGACGGCAAGCATCTCTACGTCAGCTACGACGAATACCACAACCTGATCGAAAAACTCGCCATCAAGATCCATCAGTCAGGCTGGGAATTCGACACCATCCTGTGCCTGGCGCGCGGCGGCATGCGTCCGGGCGACATCCTCTCGCGCATCTTCGACAAGCCGCTGGCCATCATGTCCACCAGCTCGTACCGTGCGGACTCCGGCACCGTGCAGGGCAACCTGGATATCGCCCGTTTCATCACCACCCCCAAAGGCGAAATCGCCGGCAAGGTGCTTCTGGTTGATGATCTGGCGGATTCAGGCAAGACGCTCAATGCGGTGATCCAGCAATTGCGCGACAACTACAAGCCCATCACCGAGTTGCGCAGCGCCGTCATCTGGACCAAGGGCGTATCCACTTTTCAGGCCGACTATTCGGTCGAAACACTGCCGACCAACCCGTGGATTCACCAGCCCTTCGAAGGCTACGACGCGCTGTCGCCGATGCAGCTGATGGGCAAATGGAAGATATAGCCCCCACGCCGGTTTTTGGGGTCAGAGTCAGTAGTGTCCGGTCAAAACCCGAACAAAATCAATTGGTTAGCGGAGGGTGGTGGTTGATTTTTGTAGTCATCGGCCTGCAAGGCGCATGAAATACGGG
>NCGI01000229.1 GCA_002256925.1 Polaromonas sp. 28-63-22 | reverse complement strand
ACCGCGAAGCTGTCCTTGATGACCAGCGGCTCCGAGGTTTCGTCGGTTGTGGAAAGGCCTTTCAGAAAGGCGATGAAGCCGCCGACGCTGGTGCCCGCGCTGTCGGGCACTGTGCCGGGCCCTGTCTGCGGCTGGTTGCCGACGACCGTGCTGTCACTTCCGCCCGAGCAGGCCGTCAGGGTGACCAGCGTGGCCGCAAGGCCGCCCGCCAGCCAGAGCTTTGCATTGGTTTTCATGTGCAACTCCGTGGGTTATGGTTTAGGGGAAGACCGTGCCAGCCGCAGCCGTCGGGTTGAAGTTGCCGGGAATCGGCGTATTCAGGTACGGGAAGGTGGTGCCGAAGTTGGCGGGGGTTTTCCGCACGCCGTCGGTCAAGGCTGCCCCGCCTGCAGGCGCGTCGGAAGGTTTGCAGCCGACTTTCAGCGTGTCGGTGGTGCCGGTCAGCACGCACAGAGCGCCCATGGCCACGCGAAGCGAGACGTCAACCACGTCGTCGGCAGGCCGGCGGCCGTTCGGAAAGCCGGAGTTGTCACCCCCCGCCACACCGAGCACGTTTTGCGCACCTGGCGCGGTCGGCGTTGCCGGTACCGCCGTGTTGAGCCGCAGCATTTCAGCCAGCACGCCGTTGCCGCCCTTCACGGCCGCAGGCTGGTTCAGGCCGTCGATGCCTTTCAGAAACACGGTCACCAGGTCAGTACGCGGGAAATTCGTCGGGGCCGGGGCGCTCGGGAACAAGGACTGAATCAGTGCTGGCAGCGCCGGGTTGGTGACATAGTCCGAAAAAACGGGATCGTCCTTGGGCTTCGACGCGTTGAACTTGTCCTTGTCGTCAATGCCGATGATCAGCTCATTGACCAGTGGCATGCCGAGCCGCGAAACCTGCGTCCATGCGCCACCGGTGCGCGTGACCTTGCCCAGGCCAGTGGCCGGGGAGCCGTCGAGCAGCTGGCCCTGGCGCAGGCTGGCGGTGGTGTAGGCGCCGATCACGGGCTCGGTGCCGTTGGTCAGGCAGCTAACCGGCACTTCCATCGCGAGCGTGCTGACGTTTTTGGCTTCGAGGTCGTTGTTGTTGCCCCCGGTCTCAGGGCCGAGCGGATTCAGGTTGAAAAGGTCGAACGACTTGCCTACAGCAATAAAGAAGGGTTCCTTGCGCTGGCCGACAAACACGCGGCCCGGCACGGCGCAACCGGGAATGTTGACGTTGTAGATGTGCTGGCCCGCATAGGTGGCGTAGCCGGTGGCGCTACCGAAGACCTTGTCGCCGATGTTGTCCACCGGTTTGTCAAACGTGGCGCTGCCGCCTGCGGCGTTGGTGATGCTGATGTTGTTGCGGTTCCCGGTGCGCCGGCCACCGCGCACCAGATCGACGGTGAAGGTTTCGCGCACGTTGAGCGACGCAGGGTTGACGCCTGAAATCGGACCGCTGTTGATCAGCGGAATCTTGACCTGCTTGCCGCCGACAGTGAGTGCCGTGGCCTTGGACGTATTTTTGAAGCGGAACTGGAAGGTGAGGTCTTCAACCCCGTCACCGGTATTGTCGATATTGATTTCGTACAGCGCGTCGGGATTGAACATCGCGAAGTTGGGGCCGCCCTGCGGATCCTGAAACGGCTGGTAGTTGGCCAGAATCGTCACGAACCCTTCGCGTCCGGGCTCGTAGCTGCGAAACATGTAGAGGTCGGTGCCATCGACTTTGGGCTGGCCGCTGATGAAGGGTGCCTCGCGGTGACTGGACGCCTGGGCCATCGGTGCTGCGGCCAGCGCGACAGCCAGCGCAACGCCGATCTGGCTTAACTTGCCCAGCCGGCCTGGAATCCCCGGCTTGCCGACGGCGTCGGAGGAAAAGGTTGAATTTCGAGGCTTCATGACTGTCTCCTGAATTGAAATGCATTGAATTGAAAAATCCGAAGCCTTGCCGGAATTCGTGAAAGGAATTGAGACGCACGCTGCGGACCGTGGGGTGAGCACAAATTCCCGTCCCTGCGGTACAACTGGCCCGCCTCATGTTCGGTGCGCTGGCAGACGTACCAAAGTCAGGAATGGCAAATGGCGCGTGTAGGAACTTGGCCTGCGTGGACGCGGTGAGGAAGGGGGCTGAGAGGACTACCGGTGCGGTGATACGCGAAGGCGGCAGCGACGATCTGCCTAGGCCGTGGCGTGCCTTTCGTCCTGCGGGGGGGCAGGGGCACCGCCTGCACACCGCACGCGCGGGCATCGCCACAGAGCCCTAATTTTGAGTCAAAAAGGCCTGTAGCCCAATGAATACCTGCGCTAGCAGCTATTTAATTCATAGCGACTGGCGCGCTGGCCAGATGAAAGGGGATGAACTACCTGCGCCTGCCAGGCGCCGGCGGGGCCATATTGAGGTTGCCCGGCAGGTATTTTTTCCACGCCGGCGGCAGCAGGTCAACCAGCGGCGTGACCTCGCGCTTGAACGCCCGCCGTTCGATGCTGCTGCCCGGCACCGCCACTTCCTTGGACAAGTCCATGTAGGCCAATTGCTGCATCCAGCCGATGTCGATCTGCCCGTCAGGTCCGGGCCGGGAAAAAATCAGCTCCAGCATTTTCCGGGCTTGCTGGCTGCCCTGGCTTTGCGCCAGCCGGTACAGACGGATGGCCTCGACAAAGTTGGCCGGTTGCCCGTCCCCACGATGGTTGCGCTGCGCCTGCGCCAGCGTGGCGCGTGCCTCCTGGGATTCAGTGCCCGGCTGGGGCCGGGGCGGTTGGGTGAGCAAAGCCACGTTGGCCGCAGCGGCGGGTGACCGTGGTGCCGCCGCGCGAAACCACGTCAGCGCCTCATCTCTCCGGCCAGCGCCCAGGCTTTCAAGGCCCAGTTCAATCAGCGCATCGATGTCGCCGCCCTGAGCTGCACTCAGCAGCAAGGCCCGGTTGGGCAAACCGGACGTGGCATAGCCCGGTGCCATGCCGGGCGCGGCAATTTGCAGCGGAACCAGGCGCGACTCCAGCAGCCACTGCAGGTACTGGGCGCGCGGCAGGTTGACGCTGCGCAGCGCGTTGATCCAGCGCCGCGCCGCATCAGGATTCGGTGTTTCGGTACAGCCTTCGATGGCGCACCAGGCCAGTCCCGCTGCGGCCAGCGGCTCGCCAAGGGTATAGGCCCGGTCAAACCAGTAAGCTGCGTCGGCCAGGTTGATGACCACCCCAATGCCATGCACGTACAGCAGGCCCAGCACCCAGGATGCGCTGGCGGCATTGCGGCTGCCGCGCTGGCGGGGAGCGGAGGCGGCCAGGGCTGTTGTGCGCAGGCGTTCAATGGCTGTATCGAGGCCGGGGTTGTCGGAGCCCGGCAAACGCAGATCCTGCCGGCCGACGCTGACGTCAGGCATCGCAGGCGCTGCAGGGTCGGCGCGCATCACGGGCGCGGCGGGCGTCGGCATTTGAATCGGCGGCTGTGCACCGGGCGCCGCATCAAACGTGGGCGCCGGACTGCCGCGAAGCTGGGCCTGCACGGCGCTGTGCCCCGACACAAGCCAGAGGCATGCCGCCACCCCATACGAACAACGCAACATGGTCAGCCCTTGCTGCACGGAGACGATGAACCCGTCGTAGCCAGAACGGCATCCAGGCTGGCCACGCCCGGCAAAATGGCCAGCGGCGGTGCCGCCAGAAGTTGCGGCAGTCGGGCGGTCACGTCTTCGTCGGTGGCGAAGCAGCCTACGCGTTCTGTTCCCGCGCTGGTGGGGTCCATGATGAATCCGGGCATCGGGCTCATCCAGTCCGGAATCCGGACGGTCTGGTTGGCGCTCATCAGCGAGTTGGGATTGGTGCTGTTGGGCAGCAGGCGCATGACGGTGCCACCCGCTTCATGGAGGAAGCAATACATGTGGGAGGCACGGGATAGCGCTGCCGATACAAAGATCTGTTCGCCCACCTCAAAGGCGGTACGGCCCACCAGCACGTTTTCAATCTGCAGGTCGATGGTTCGAGGCGCTGGCGCGGCGCCATAGGATGCGACCGGCCTGCTGGCGGCTGGCAACTGTGCGGCTCGCAGCGGTAGTGTGGTTTGAAGACCTGTCGGTGATGGACTCGTGGGCGACCAGCCGACCCGCACCATGTGCCCCTGGGCGTCGAGGGCGACAAAGTTGCGCAGCGCACGCTCATAGGTTTCAAAATCCACGATGCCGGAAACCACGATGCCGGAATCGGCCTGGAATTTACCCAAGGCGGCCACAAGATCCGGATTGTTCTCGTCCATCGGAACGCCCTTGTCCACCAGGTAGCCCTGGCTCATCAGGGAACGCTGAACCAGCTTGTTGTAGACCAGCGGCGAGCCCTCGTCGTACCAGTCGCGCATCTGACGCTGAAAGTTGGGGTTGGTTTGCTCCAGCGTCAGGCATTGCCAGTATGGCACCCGGGCCCATTTGCCGGCCAGCTCAATGGTTGCCAGTTCGACCAAAGTACGAACCGCCGCGCCGGTCCCCTGCGTGTAGTCGCGTCCGACGTTGAACTGCACGCCGTAGCTGCCGATACGGCCTGCCAGATCGAGCCCCTGTCCGCCGTTGCCGATGATGACCTCGTTGGCGGAATCGAGACCGGGTATCAGGGTGCGGGAGCGAAAGTCACCGAGATGCATCTCCAGGCCGACGATGGTGGCGTTGCGATTTTTGCTCAAGCCTGTGTCCAGGCGCGACGACGATGTGCCCAGATCGAGCCGGTTGTTCAGCACGTTCTGATCGACGAATGAGATGGCGCCCGAAATGTAGAGCGCCGGGCGCTGGAGCTGAATCTGGTTGTTGTTGAGCAGGATGGTGGTGAGGTTTTGCACCGTGTCCTGGCGCGCGATGTCAACCTCGAAATCAACGTAGCGAAACGCATTGCTCAGCCGCGACATCTGGGACAGCGCGGTGATGATCATGTCTTTCGTGGCAACCGCCACCCGGGTTGAATAGTCCGGGATCTGCTTGCTGGCAATGAGTGTGGTCGGCAGTTGGGCCTCCCGAAAGAGGCGGTCCATGCACATGAGCGAATCCGAGAAACTCGACACCGACCGCACCGGCCGCGCCACGGGTCGATCCGTGACGCTGGCGTAGGACTGAAACTTCGCATCGTCACGCACATTGGCCGGCGTGGAGCAGGCGGAGAGCATCACGGCGGCAGCAATGCTCGCGAGGGCCGTCAGCGACCGGAAGTGCCGCCGGACTGCGCGCAGGGGTGTGGAGTTTTTCATGGGATTTTCCTAACGACTGGCAACCGGGACGAAACATTCACGCGTCGGACAAGTGACGGAACTCCCGCCGCCGTACGGCCATGCACTATTTGCAAATGTTGACCAGATCGCCCCTGAGGACCACGATTTGCTGGTTGTTGGCCAGACCAGGTCGTCCGGGTTGCTGCGGGCTTGCCGCCGTGTTGCTGCCAACATCCTGAATGCAGGTTTTCTTGAAGCCGTCGCTGCTGGTTTCCCGCTTGACGTCTTCGTCGGAAGAGATTCCGTTGGTGAAGCCAGACTTGGATTTGGCTTCGAACCGAGCCACCTTGGCGCGTAGCGAGGCGGGCATTTCGGCATTGTCGAGAGGTTTGCTTCTGACAACGCCGCCATCGGGAAGGGGTGCGTTGAAAACCCGTTTTGTCAGGATGACCGGATCTTCACCGGGCCTTGTCTGGGCCCAGACCCCAGCGGCAGGGAAGGTGCAGACACCCAGAAATCCCAGAGTCAACAAGACTTCATGTCTGCGGAGTAGTGTTTTCATGGCGGAGACTCCCTAAAGCGAAATAAAAAAGCGCCAGGTCAAAACCTGTTTGCCCTGGCACTGTCTCGCAGGTCACGACGTCACTGAACTGAACTCCCGCGACATTTGCACGCGACGGTTCGCCAGCCTCGTCGTGACGCCCACCATCAAAGGCAAGTCGAGCAGGAGCTGTTGGAAGCAATGCTTTGAACGGCCTTGGCGTTGTAGCCGGTAGCCGTATTGCGGACATTGCTGCTGGCAGCCAGGGTGAGTTGCAGCGAATTGCCAGAAATCGTGACATCGCCAGAATTGGACGAGACGTTTTGCTGGGCTTTCGTGTTGGCGTTGGAGGTGTTGGCGAAAGTCGTGTTCTGGGCTCCCACGATCTGCGTCGATTTACCCGACGCTGTGATGGCCACGTCACCGGCGTTGGATGCCAGGTTTTGCTGTGCGTTGGAATAGGTGCCGTTGGCCGTGTTGGTGACCGTGGATGTCAGCAACACAACTGCCTGGGTGGAGTCGCCAGCAATGGTGGTCTGAACGCCCCAAGGACCGGCGGCCATCGCGGCAGTAGCGAAAACGGACATGGCCAAAAGTGCAAGTTTTTTCATGATAGTTCCCCAAAAAAGTTAGCTAACATTTTTCTGACTTCCCGGCGGATCCGGAAGATCAGCGTGCCAGACATCGTGATGCTGCGGGGTTTAGGCGGCGCGGTCACCTCGCTCTCGACGTTGTCCGGAACGAATCTTCGGCGCGCAGGATGGCTTCATCAATCACCACAACGGGTTACCTCATTTACGCTAGCTTCACGGAAACTTCAGGGCGTAAGGGAGGTCTCGCACCAGCACCGTGCAAGGGCCGGTTGCTATCCATTTGGCTTTGGAAAGGGGCTCGCGGCGTGAATGTATCTATGTGTTACATAAGAAACATTGCAAGTCCTGGCCCGCCGGTTGACTTCAGCGAGTTAGGCGTCGCTCAAAAAAGGCGGCAACGTGTCGTCTAAAACCGATGCTGTTCATTGAAGCGCTTTCACTCCGTTCGCCCTGAGCTTGTCGAAGGGTCGTGCCAGCGCAAACAGGCTTCGACAGGCTCAGCCCGAACGGTCAAGCGAACAGCATGGCGTCTAAAACAGCACCCGCGTGCGAAGGGTGCCTGGCACATCGGCCAGTTTGGCGAGTGCCAGCTCGGAATGCGCCGCATCAATGTCGATCACCACGTAGCCGATGGCTTCGTTGGTTTGCAGGTATTGCGACGCAATGTTGATCTGGTTGTCGGAGAACACCTTGTTGATCTCGGCCAGCACGCCGGGAACGTTGCGGTGAATGTGCAGCAGCCGATGCTTGCCG
The DNA here is from genome assembly GCA_002256925.1 of Polaromonas sp. 28-63-22. Taxonomy (GTDB): domain Bacteria; phylum Pseudomonadota; class Gammaproteobacteria; order Burkholderiales; family Burkholderiaceae_C; genus Polaromonas. The sequence goes on along the minus strand of NCGI01000229.1, from coordinate 147 downwards.
GGGTGCGCGGGCAGGGCGACTTCCGGAAAATTGACGGACGACGTGGACGTGCCGTTGTCGCTGTACTTCACCAGCTTTTCAGCCACCTCGATGCCGATGTTTTCCTGCGCTTCCATCGTGGAGCCGCCTACGTGCGGGGTCAGTATC
>NCGI01000228.1 GCA_002256925.1 Polaromonas sp. 28-63-22 | reverse complement strand
CGCATGTGCCAGCGTGCGACCTGCGGCGCAGGCATCGAGAAACGCACAGCCCGCCGCGTCGAGTCCCGTCCATCGCACTGCAGCAGTCGGCCGGGTGAGGAGGGCTCCCTCGCCGGTCCAGGCGAAGTCCTGCGCTGCGTCTTCATCTGCGCCGCCGCTTGCGCGATTGCGTCGCCAGATGGTGTAGACCGGCTGTGCCTCAAACCAGGCCCAGCGCGCGGCGGGGTGCGGCTGCAGCACCAGCGCGCCCAGCTGCGCAAGGGTCTCAGCGGCCGGCTCGAAGTGACGCAGAAAATTTGGAAAGTCAGCACCGTACAGCACCATGCGCGAGTCGCCGGGTGGCTGGCTGCGTGCATGCAGGGCCGCCGCCGCTTGAAACCAATCGTCGCCAACCAGTCGCGATACGGTCGGGTAGTTACCCTGAAGGGCGTCAATGCATCCCTTGAGCACCGTGTTGCGGTAAATGGCAAAGCCCGGCTGTACAAGCAGGTCGCGAAGGTGGCCAGGCACCTCGTCAGGCGGGGTCAACAGAGCCTGAAAGAAGTCGTCCTGGAAGGTCGCAAGCGTGGTGTTCATACGCAGCTCGTTTCAAGGTCACGCAGCAGCGCATGCGCTTGCGCGCGTTCGGCCAGCAGATCGGCAAAGGGCGGCACATGGTCGTCGCGTTCGATCAGCGTCGGGCGTGGGCCGATGCGCGCAAGCAAACGCGCATAAAGTGCCCAAACCGCGGGCGCAACCGGGGCATCGTGGGTGTCAATCAGCAGGGCCTGGCCCAGTCCCGGATCGGGTGCATGGCCGGCCAGATGAATTTCCATCACGGCGCTCCCCGGGAAGGCATCGATATAAGCCTCGGCCGAATAGCCCAGATTGCGGGCACTGACAAAGACGTTGTTGACGTCAAGCAGCAGGCCGCAGCCGGTGCGCTGTGCCAAAGTTTTCAGAAAATCGACCTCGTCCCAGTCATGCTTTTCAAAGCGCAGGTAATGAGAAGGGTTTTCAATGGCGATGCGCCGCCGCAACGCGTCCTGCGTGCGGGCTATGTTTTCGCAGATGCGCGACAGGGACGCATGCGTGCGGGGAAACGGCAGAAGGTCGGGCGCATAGTTGCCGCGCCAGGCCGACCAGGCCAGGTGTTCGGAAACCAGCGCGGGCTCGACCCTCCTGACCAGTGCGGCCAGCCGTGCGAGGTGCCCCGCGTCGGGCGCCGCATCTGCGGCCAGCGAAAGCGACACGCCATGCAGCGACACCGGGTGCCGCGCGGCCATGGCGTCCAGCCAGGCCACGCGCGGACCGCCTTCCACCAGGTAATTTTCGGGATGGACTTCAAACCACAGCCCTGGCTCTGAACAAACCAGTGCCTCATCAAAATGCTGCGGCTTCAGGCCCAGTCCGGCGCTCAGGGTGGTGGTCATGGCGTGCCTGGGTTCAAGCCTTGATGGGGCTCAGCGAACCGGTGCCGTTGGGGGTCTTGATGCTGGTGCAGGTACCGGCGGGCACCTGCTTCCACGCATTGCCCTGGTAGTCAACCTTGGACGTTCCGGCGCAGCTGGTGCCCGGGCCGGCGGCGCAATCATTTTTGCCAGCCAGCGCAACGCCGTAGCATTTTTCCATGGCCGCCTTGCCGTCCATGGTCTTGTCCTGTGCCATCGAAGCGCCCGAGGCAAGTGCGGCAAGGGCAAAGGTGGTCAGTGCGATGGATCGAGTCATCATGATGGGTAGCTCCTGTTGAAGGGTAAGTGAGTAAATAAGTACGTGAGTACGCGAAGTTGAAAATGCAGACCGGGCAGAACGTGCCCCCATGAGCCAAGCCGTCCATTACAGTCTGTGGTGTAGTTCGGAGGGAACTGTCTGGCGGTTACAGGCTGGCCAGACTTTTTCAAGAATTTTTTCAAAAATATATTTGGTCTGCGCTGTAACCCGATGCCTGCATGAAACGAATAGAAGCGAATGACGCACGAAAAGCCAGGTTCACTGACATCGAGAACAGGCTCCGTGCATTGCTGATGTTGGCACTGGGCGGTGATGCGCAGGCCTACCATGGCTTTCTGAAGGCCTTGAGCGCGCACTTGCGGGCTTATTTCAGAAGACGGCTTTTTCAACGCCCTGATGACGTCGAGGATCTTGTGCAGGAAACATTGCTTGCGGTGCACAACCAGCGGCACACCTACCAGACCGCCCAGCCGCTGACGGCCTGGGTGCATGCGATTGCGCGCTACAAGCTCGTTGACCTGCTGCGCGCCCGCGCCTCGCGCGAAGCGCTGACCGATCCTCTGGACGAGGCGTTTGACATGTTTGCCGCGTCCGATACCGACGCTGCCGAGGCCAGCAGGGACCTGCATCAACTGCTGGACAGCCTGCCCGACCGGCAGCGCCTGCCTATCGTGCACGTCAAGCTGCAGGGGCTGTCGGTGGTTGAGGCGGCGCAGCGCACGGGCATGTCGGAGTCTGCCGTCAAGGTTGGCGTGCATCGCGGCCTGAAGGCGCTCGCAGCCAGAATACAGGGACTGAAATGAAAACCGACGAACTGATCACCTTGCTGGCTACAGGTGCGGCGCCCGTGCCCACCCACGCGGCTGCGCGGCGTTTTGCCCTCGCCATGCTGTGGGGTCTGCCGGGCGCCGTCCTGCTGCTTCTGGCCGCGCTGGGCGTACGCGGCGATCTTGCGCAGGCGGCGGGTACGTGGATGTTCTGGGTCAAGCCCGCCTTTGCGGGCAGCCTTGCGCTGGCGGGATGGTTGGCCGCTGAACGACTGGCCCGCCCGGGCATGCGCCTGGGCCGTCTCAGGGCGGCGCTGGCTGCGCCACTGCTGCTGCTGTGGCTGGTAGCAGCCTATGTGCTGTTTGATGCCGCGCCAGCACAACGCGCCGGCCTTGTTTTTGGCAGTAGCTGGAAGAGCTGCACGCTGAACATCGCACTGGTCTCGTTGCCGCTGTTTGCGGCCACCTTCTGGGCCGTGAAGGGACTGGCGCCCACCCGCCTGATGCTTGCCGGCAGCAGCGCCGGGTTTTTGGCGGGTTCGCTGGGTTCGCTGGTCTACACGCTGTACTGCCCGGAATCGACCCTGCCTTTCATGGCCGTCTGGTACGTTCTGGGAATCGCGATTCCCACCCTCGCCGGAGCGATGCTGGGCCCGCGCTTGCTGCGGTGGTAGGTAGCTTTCAGGTACGTTCCCTGGTGGCTTCGACTGCTCGCGCGAAGGTGACAACATTGTGAATTGAAGTAGATAGTGCCTGCAGCCGTTGAAAAAACTGCTTAAGCAGCTATTTATTTGATAGCGAGTGATGATGCCGCTGGCCTCGCCCCCGTGAAACCGGGCGGTTAAAAAATACGTTTGTCTTTCATTCTAATAATCAATAGAATGAAAGAATGACAAAGCGAGAACTGAAAAACCTGCTCTACGAACAGGTGGCCCGCATCGGCAAGGCGGTGTCCAGCCCGAAGCGGCTGGAGCTGATGGAACTGCTCGCGCAGGGCGAAAAAACCGTGGAGACGCTGACCAGCGAGCTGTCCATCGACATCAAGCTCGCCAGCGCGCACCTCAAGGCGCTGCGGGACGCCCGGCTGGTGGAAAGCCGGCGCGACGGCAAGTACATGGTGTACCGGCTCAGCGGTGCTGACGTGGCCCATTTGTGGGTCACGCTGCGCCTCGTGGCCGAAGAACATCTGGTCGAGTTGCAGCTGGCGCTGCAGCGCATGGTGGCGTCGCCCGACACGCTGACGCAGGTCGGCCGCGCCGATCTGCTGGAGCAGGCGCGCCGGGGCGAGGTCATCGTCATCGATGTGCGGCCGCAGGACGAGTATGACGCTGCGCACATACCCTTTGCACGCTCCATGCCGCTGGCAGAAATCGAGCGTCGCCTGAAGGGCCTGCCGAAGACGCGCGACATTGTGGCGTACTGCCGTGGGCCGTTTTGCATGCTGTCGGCGTGGCCGAATGGAAGGCCGCCGGCATGCCCGTCGAGCGGTCACCGGGGGTCTGAGCCACGCCATCGGCCCGCTTTTCAACCCGTCGCTTCAACCCGTCGCTTCGACTGGAGCACAAACCATGACTTCCACGCTCTTCATCCTGAACGAAGCCCCCTACGGCAGCGAACGCGCCTACAACGGCTTGCGTCTGGCTGGCGCGCTGGCGGGCAAGGAAGGGCAGCAGGTGCGCGTATTTCTGCTGGCCGATGCGGTGGCGTGTGCCCGGGCGGGCCAGAAGGTGCCGCCCGGCTACTACAACATCCAGCTCATGCTCGGCAAGCTGGTGCGGCAGGGCGAAGTCGCGCTGTGCGGCACCTGCATGGAGGCGCGCGGTGTGACCGACGCGGAGCTGATCGAAGGGGCCAGGCGGTCCACGCTTGCGCAACTGGCCGACTGGACCGCCGAAGCCGGCAAGGTTCTCGTTTTTTAGTGTCCCGGTCATTTAAGGAGCAGACCATGTTCTTCAAACAACTCGCCACCAAAGACGCCTCGCTGTCTTACTTTTTCGGCTGCGCCGGTCACGCCAACATCGCCGCCAGTCTGCCTGCAAGCCCCGTAGAAAAAGACAAGCATGAATGAACTGGCAACAGCCCGGCACGACTACCAGGATTACCTGCACGGCATTGGCCGCAACCAGGCGCAGTTTATTTACCAGTTGCTGCAGGTGCTGATGGTCGGCCTGACGCTGGGCATGATGCGCACTGTGGTGCCAGCGCTGGCGAGCTCGGAATTCGGCGTGCCCAAGGGTTCGTTCATGCTGCTGATTGCGTTTGTCGTGGCCTTCGGTTTTGTGAAGGGCGCGCTCAATTTCGTGGCGGGCCGCCTGTCCGAGAAGATCGGGCGCAAGAAGGTTCTGCTCATCGGCTGGCTGTTTGCGTTGCCGATTCCCTTCATGATCATGTTCGCGCCCAGCTGGGGCTGGATCGTCGCCGCCACCGTGCTGCTTGGCGTCAACCAGGGCTTTGCGTGGTCGATGACGCAAACCTCCAAGCTCGACATCACGCGGCCCGACCAGCGCGGACTGACGATTGGCCTCAATGAGTTCGCCGGCTATGTCGGCGTGGCC
>NCGI01000014.1 GCA_002256925.1 Polaromonas sp. 28-63-22 | reverse complement strand
AGCGGGTCATGCAGCAGCACCGGGTTGTCCAGCCCGGGCGGTACGCGGCAGGTGGAGGCGGCGCGCAGCATCAGCACGTCGTCATTGGCCAGCACGCCGCCGGTCAGCGTGGTGCCGGCAGCGACTGGCTTCATGCCAACGACGCGGGCATGGCGCTTGGCCAGCGCGTGGAGCAGGGCCGCGCTCACCAGCGATTTTCCAACGCCAGTGTCGGTGCCCGTGACGAAGAACGAGCGGAGGGACGGGTGTTTCTGCGGTTCAGCGTCTGCCATCGGTGCTTTCAGGCGTATCGGCCAGCGTGGCGTTGAGCGCGGCCAGCGCGCCGCGCGCGAGGTGCTGGGCGGTCTCCTCGTTCATCACATAGGGCGGCATGGCGTAAATCGTGTTGCCGATGGGTCGAAGCAGCACGCCATGCGCCATGGCATGCTGGTGAAAGCGACTTGGAAAATCGGGTAGGTCGGTAGCCACATCCCAGGCCCAGATCATGCCGAGTTGACGTGCGTTTTTGATGCGCGCGTGGGCGGTGAGCGGTGCAAAGGCGGCGGTGAGGGTGCGGGCCAGTGTCTCGTTGCGGGCCAGTACATCCTGCTGCTCAAACAGCTCCAGCGTGGCCAGCGCCGCCCGGCAGGCCAGCGGGTTGCCGGTGTACGAGTGCGAATGCAAAAAACCGCGCGCCGTGTCGTCGTCGTAAAACGCCCGGTACACCGTATCGGTGGTCAGCACCGCAGACAGCGGCAGCGTGCCGCCCGTCAGGCCTTTGGAGAGGCAAATAAAGTCTGGCCGGATGCCCGCCTGCTGATGGGCAAACATGGTGCCGGTGCGGCCAAAGCCGGTCGCGATTTCGTCCACCACCAGATGCACGTCGTAGCGGCTGCACAGCGCACGCGCCCGCCGAAGATAGCTGGCATCGTGCATGGCCATGCCGGCAGCGCACTGCACCAGCGGCTCGATGATGAGCGCTGCGGTGCTGGCGTGGTGCTGTTGCAGCCAGACCTCCAGCGCGTCGGCGGCGCGCGTTGCGGTGTCGGCCGCGCTTTCACCCGGCTGCGCGGCGCGCGCGTCCGGGCTCGGCACGATGGCCGCCAGGCGCACCAGCGGCGCGTAGGCTTCGCGGAAAAGAGCGATGTCGGTCACCGCCAGCGCACCTACGGTTTCTCCGTGGTAGCCACCGGCCAGGCCCACAAAGCGGCACTTTTCCGGGCGGCCCGTGTTGCGCCAGTAGTGGGCGCTCATCTTCAGGGCAATCTCGGTGGCCGAGGCGCCATCGCTGGCATAAAAGGCGTGCCCCAGCCCGGTGAGTTGCCCGAGCTTTTCAGACAGCTTGACGACGGGTTCATGGGTAAAGCCGGCCAGCATCACGTGGTCGAGCTGGTCCAGTTGCGCGACCAGCGCCGCTTTGATGTGCGGGTGGCCATGGCCAAAAAGGTTGACCCACCATGAACTCACGCCATCGAGGTAGCGGCGCCCCTCATAGTCGTAAAGCCAGACCCCTTCGGCCCTGGCAATGGGCACGAGGGGCAGCGACTCGTGCCGCTTCATTTGCGTGCAGGGGTGCCAGACATGCTGCATGCTGCGCTCGATGATGGCGGCGTTTTTCATGGGACCTGGAAGGGAAGATGGGAAGGTGGCTGGAAACAGTGCGGGAACGTCGGCCTGCACAAACGGGTCTGAAACAACTGACTGACAATCAGGGGTGTGCAACAGGCACCACGGGGCAGGCCCCCCTGCAAGAGCGGTTACGCGCAAGTCTAGGTCAATTTTTGTTCGAATTTCCCATGAAAAAGTCTTTTGATTTCTCTGCTGAAGCGATTGTTGCCCTGGCCCGTGCCGATGCATTGCGGGCGCTTGACGAAGACCGGGGCGGTGGCGATTTGACGGCGGCACTGGTTGATCCGCAGAGCAGCGCCCGGGCGCATGTACTGGCACGCGAAAGCGCGGTGCTGTGCGGTCGCGCCTGGGTGGACGCCACTGTTCTTGAACTCGACCCGACGGCGCAGCTGCTCTGGCATGTCAGCGACGGCGAGCGCTGCGAGCCCGGTCAGGTGGTGCTGGAACTCCAGGGCCTCGCACAGCCCCTGCTCACGGCCGAGCGAACCGCGCTCAATTTTTTGCAGCTTCTCAGTGCGGTGGCCACCAAAACGGCCCGCTATGTGGCCGAGGTTCAGGGGTCGCGGGCGCAGGTCGTTGACACCCGCAAGACGCTGCCCGGCTTGCGGTTGGCGCAAAAATACGCCGTGCGCACCGGTGGGGGCCGCAACCACCGCATGGGCCTTTACGACGCCGTGCTGATCAAGGAAAACCATATCGCCGCCGCCGGCGGCATCGCCCAGGTGCTGGCACGCGCGGCGGCTGTGGCGGCACGGGCTGATTTTGTCGAGATCGAGGTGGAAACCCTGGCGCAGCTGGCCGAGGCACTCGAGGCCGGTGCGCGCATGGTGCTTCTCGACAACATGGACCTGCCCACGCTGCGCGAGGCGGTGCGCATCAACAGGGGGCGGGCGATTCTGGAGATTTCGGGTGGCGTCACGCTGGAGGGCCTGCGCAGCCTGGCCGAAACCGGGGTGGACCGAATTTCCATCGGAAGCCTGACCAAGGACGTCAAGGCGATCGATTTTTCGATGCGGTTTGAAACGCTTTAGGAACGGGTCATGAGCACCTTGATTGACGTCGAATACGAGCAGCCCAGCTGCCAAACCCAACACGCCTGGGTCCATGTGCCCCTTGAGCCTGGCCCGCAGGAGCGCGCTGAACTCAAAGACAAAATCCGCCGCTTGCTGAAGGAGCGCGATGCGGTCATGGTGTCGCATTACTACGTGCACCCGGACCTGCAGGACCTGGCCGAGGAAACCGGTGGCCTGGTGAGCGATTCGCTGGAAATGGCGCGCTTTGGCCGTGATCACGCGGCGCAGACACTGGTGGTCTCGGGTGTGCGCTTCATGGGCGAAACGGCCAAAATCCTGTCACCGGAAAAGCGTGTGCTGATGCCCGACCTGGAGGCGACCTGCTCACTTGATCTGGGTTGCCCGGCCGGTGCCTTTTCAGCGTTCTGCGATGCCCATCCCGACCGCACCGTGGTGGTCTATGCCAACACCAGCGCAGCCGTGAAGGCGCGTGCCGACTGGCTGGTCACCTCAAGCTGCGCACTCGACATCGTGCGGGCGCTCAAAGACCAGGGCCACAAGATTTTGTGGGCGCCTGACAAACATCTGGGTAGCTACATCCAGCGTGAAACCGGCGCTGACATGCTGATGTGGAACGGCGCCTGTATCGTGCATGACGAGTTCAAGGCCTTCGAGCTGGAGGCGCTCAAAAAGCAGCACCCGAAGGCAAAAGTGCTCGTACACCCTGAATCCCCGGCCGATGTCATTGCGCTGGCCGATGCCGTGGGTTCGACCTCGGCCATCGTGCGCGCAGCCGGCGAACTGGATGCACGCGAATTTATCGTGGCAACGGACAACGGCATGATGCACAAGCTGCGCACCCTGTATCCCGGAAAAGTCTTCATCGAAGCGCCCACAGCGGGCAACAGCGCGACCTGCAAGAGCTGCGCCCATTGCCCGTGGATGGCCATGAACGGGCTGGCGGGCCTGGCGCAGGTGCTGGAACACGGCACCAATGAAGTTCACATCAATGCGGCGCTGGGCTTGCGGGCGCGCCTGCCGATTGACCGGATGCTGGCTTTTACGGCGGCGTTGAAGGCTGGTCAGCCGGCAGGGGCGCTGGTGCCGATGATGGGCGCTGCGTAGTGGGCGCCGGACGCTTTCAGGCGGGGGCGGGCACCAGTACCGTCGGTTCGGCGGCCGCCGCCGTCTCGGGGTAATCGCGGCTGAAATGCAGGCCCCGGCTCTCGTGCCGGGCTTGCGCCGAGCGAACGATCAGTTCGGCCACCTGCACCAGATTGCGCAGTTCGAGCAAATCGCGCGTGACGTGAAAGTTGGCGTAAAACTCATGGATTTCACCCTGCAGCAGCGTGATCCGGTGGGCGGCACGCTCCAGTCGTTTGTTGGTGCGTACGATGCCCACGTAGTCCCACATGAAACGCCGGAGTTCGTCCCAGTTGTGGGAAATCACAACGGCTTCATCGGCATCGGTCACACGGCTGTCGTCCCAGGCGGCGAGTGCCGGCGGCGCCGCCCGCGGCATGGCCTGAATGTGCTGCGACGCAGCGCGCGCGAACACCATGCACTCCACCAGCGAGTTGCTGGCCAGCCGGTTGGCGCCGTGCAGGCCGGTGCAGGCGGTCTCGCCAATGGCGTACAGGCCCGCTACATCGGTGCGGCCATGGAGGTCGGTCAGCACGCCGCCGCAGGTGTAATGGGCTGCCGGCACGACCGGAATCGGCTGCTTCGACATGTCAATGCCGAGCTCCAGGCAGCGGGCATGGACATGGGGGAAATGTTCCAGGATAAAGGCCAGAGGCTGGTGCGAGATGTCGAGGTACACGCAGTCAAGGCCGTGCTTTTTCATCTCGAAGTCAATGGCTCGTGCCACGATGTCGCGCGGTGCCAGTTCGGCACGCGCATCATGCGCGGGCATGAAGCGCGTGCCGCCTTCGGAGGCGGGCAGCAGCAGTTTCCCGCCTTCTCCACGCACCGCCTCGGTGATCAGGAATGACTTGGCGTGCGGGTGATAGAGGCAGGTCGGATGGAACTGGATGAACTCCATGTTGGCTACGCGGCACCCCGCGCGCCAGGCCGCCGCAATGCCGTCGCCGGTGGCGGTGTCCGGGTTGGTGGTGTACAGATAGACCTTCCCGGCGCCGCCGGTGGCCAAAATGGTGTGGGGCGCGGCGAAGGTCAGGACTTTGTCGGTGGCTTCATCCAGCGCATACAGGCCGAGGCAGCGGCCGGACGTTTGCCCCGATGTGTCGGTGCCGGTGATCAGGTCCACCAGCGTATGGTTTTCAAACAGGCTGATGTTCGGGGTTTGGCGTACGTGCTCGATCAGCGTGCGCTGGACAGCAGCGCCGGTGGCGTCGGTCACATGCACGATGCGGCGCGCGCTATGACCACCTTCGCGGGTCAGGTGCAACTGACCGGCTTCCTGCGAGAACGGCACGCCCAGCGTTTGCAGCCACGCGATGGTCTGGGGCGCGTGCTCCACCACAAAGCGGGTGGCGGCGAGGTCAGACAGGCCAGCCCCGGCGATCAGCGTGTCATCGACATGGGACGCGAAGGTATCGCCCTCGGCCATGACCGCCGCAATACCGCCTTGCGCCCAGCCGCTGGAGCCGTCGCTCATGGCGCGTTTGGTCAAAATCGCCACGCGGTGCGTGGGCGCCAGTTGTAGCGCGGCCGTCAGGCCGGCCAGCCCGCTGCCGACGATCAGGACATCGAAGGCCCGCTGGCCGCTTTCATAAGAAATCATGAATCAAGCTGTGGGAACTAAAACTCGGGCGCAGCGAACCATGGGAAGCAAACGCCGGAGTGGGCTCCCCATTTAAGCAGGGGCCGCGGAACCGGCTTTGCCGGGCCGCAGGCGCAGCGGTCCCCTCGGGGGGCAGAGAGCGACACGCAGTGCGCGAACGTGGGGGTCATGAAGGCCGCAGCGCCGGGCCGCCCAAGCAAGGCCAGCCCCCTCGGGGGCATCCTTCGACAGGCTCAGGACGATCGGTGGTCAGGAAGGCGAACGTGGGGGCCACGGCCGCAGCGCCGGGCCGCCCCAAGCAAGGCCAGCCCCCTCGGGGGGCAGAGAGCGACACGAAGTGCGCGAACGTGGGGGTCATGTTGTATACGCCAGCCGCACATAAATCGGCGCGAAAGCCTCGGCCTGCGTGACTTCGAGCAGGCCTTCCTTGGCGAGTTCGAGCATGGCGATGAAGGTCACTACCAGCACCGGCACGCCGCGCGCGGCCTCAAACAGGTCGGCAAACTCCAGAAATTTGCGGCCCTGCAGGCGGCGCAGCACGATGCTCATGTGCTCGCGCACCGACAGTTCCTCGCGCGAAATGACATGGTGCCGGACCAGCCGGGCGCGTTTGACGATGTCGCGCCACGCTTCCTGCAGATCCACCACATGGACGTCAGGAAAGCGCGGCTGCAGCGATTGCTCGACATAGACCTGCGCCCGCAGAAAGTCGCGGCCGAACTGCGGGACTTCATTGAGCTTGTGCGCCGCCAGCTTGATCTGCTCGTATTCCAGCAGCCGGCGCACCAGCTCGGCGCGCGGGTCTTCGGGCTCCTGACCCTCGGCCACCTTCTTCGGCGGCAGCAGCATGCGCGACTTGATCTCGATCAGCATCGCCGCCATCAGCAGGTATTCGGCCGCCAACTCAAGGTTGGTCGCGCGAATTTCATCGACATACACCAGATACTGCCGCGTCACCGCCGCCATCGGAATGTCAAGAATGTTGAAATTCTGCTTGCGAATCAGGTACAGCAGCAGGTCCAGCGGGCCCTCAAACGCTTCCAGGAACACCTGCAGCGCATCCGGCGGTATGTACAAATCGTGCGGCATCGCAAACAGCGGCTCGCCGTACAGGCGCGCCAGCGCGACCTGGTCGATGACGGCCGGCATGTAGGGCGGCGGCTGATCCGCCGGACCCGAGCCGGCCGACAGCTCAAGCGCCTGCAGCGATAGCGGGGCGGGAGGCAGATTCATGGCGCGTTGGACGGCAGGTGCCTGAAGTGCAGTCGCTATAAAAAATGTAGCTGCTGGCGCAGGTACTGTATGGGCTGCAGGCCGATTTGACCATTAACTACTGGCTGTTGGGATGGGCGGCGGTGCCATACACATAGCCCTGCTGCGGTACCTTGCCATCAAGGTAATCGGCCTGATCGGCGCGGTTGAGGTTTTTGTCCCACAGCAGCGCGCGGCCGGCCCGCTGTTCTGCCTCCAGCGTCGGTTTGTCGGCTTTGAGTTGCTCGATGAACTGCGTGGCTTCGGAGGTGTAGTCGGGGCGGCGAAAAAAGGACATGGTGCGGGGCGGCTTTGAAATCGTATAGTGGCGTGATTTTAACGGGGGGACCGTCATGCGCTCTTTTTCAGGCCTCTGGAGACTTTTCGCCGCTGGCACCGCGACCCGGCGCCACGTCGCCCCAACCTCAACCAGGATGTTTGCCGCCATGGGACTGCTTTCAATGATTCTCGGCCTGGTCGGCTGCGATCCCCAGCGCATCAGCGAGCTTGAAGAGGGCGTATCGACCGAGGCCGACGTACGTTCGCGCTTTGGCGAGCCCGAGAAAGTCTGGGAAGCCTCCGACATGGCCAGCGTGCCGCTGCCGCGCACCACGCTGGCCATCGTGGCGGCGCCCGGCGCACGCACTTTCGAATACAACCGCCAGCCCGCCGGCACGGCCAATTACATGATCACCATCGGGCCGGACGGAAAAATGAGCGCCCTGCGCCAGGTCCTGAACCCGCACAATTTTGAGCTGGTGCTGCCCGGCATGCGCATGGAGCAGGTGCGCAAGCTGCTGGGTCAGCCGATGAAAGTCACGCCCTACGCCTTAAGCCAGCAAACTCATTACGACTGGCGTTACCTCAACCCGCCCAACACGGCGCGAATCTTCACCGTCGTTTTCGACACCGACCTGAGGGTGGTCAGCACCGGGTCGGTTGATGAGGAAAGCGTGAATCCGAAGGGGGGCTAGGCCGGGAAGGGCGGCACGCAGACGCGGTTCAGGCAGCCGTCTTTTCGTCGATGAATGGCCGGATTGCGGCCATGAACTGGTCGGGGGCCTGCAGTTGCGGGACATGGGCGCAACCTGCCAATTCGACCAGCCGCGCGTCGGGCAGTCCGGCTGCGAGTTCGCGGGACATTGGCGGTGGTGTCGCCTCGTCCTGTTCGCCGACCACCACCAGCACTGGCGTCGAAACCGATGTGAGCTGATCGCGGATGTCGAGCGCGGCCAGCGCCCCGCAGGCGCCGTGAAAAGTCTCCAGGTCCATCGCGAGGAAATGCTTCTTGCGTTCCGCGACGAGCGCCGGATTTTGCACCTGGAATTCGGGCGCAAAAAGCCTGCGCATCGCCACATCGGCAATGGCTGCCAGTCCCTTGTCTTTGACGGCAGCCGACATGCCGCGAAAGGCCGCCCGACCCGGCTCCGAAAACGCAGCGCCGCAGTCGGCCAGCACCAGACGAGAGGCGAGTGCAGGATGGCGGATGGCCGTCATCAGAGCCACGAAGCCACCGTAACCGTTGCCCAGTAAAACCGGCTTGTTCAGCCCCAGCGCCGCAATGCCCTGCGCCAGGTGGTCGGCAATCTGCGCCAGGCCGGCACCGACGTAATCCGAGTCGCCGAAGCCTGGCAGGTCCAGGACCACGACCTGGTGCGTTGTTGCCAGGGGCCCTGCAATGGCATCAAAGCTGGACTTGTCGGCGAGCAATGAGTGAAACAGCACGATCGGCGTGCCGCTACCGCCCATGTGGGCACTCAGGCGCTTGCCGGCGACGGTGACGGTGGTGGCTTTGAAGGGGCTGGCGGCTAGAGGGGAGGATGACATGGTTTTTGTTTTCTGAAAATAAGGTCGGGATTAGTTCAGGCGCGACTGTTTGGCCGTGTCCTTGTACCAGTCGAAGGGCGTGTCATCGAGGCGAACCATCACACTTTTGGTTTCGAAATGCTGGTCAAAAGATTCGGTCCCGCACTCGCGGCCGATGCCGGAATCCTTGATGCCGCCCCAGGGCGAGGCCGGATCCAGACGGTGATGGTCATTGATCCAGACGATGCCGCATTTGAGTTTGGCGGCAACGCGGTGCGCGCGCGTGATGTCGTTGGTGCGAATCGCCCCGGCCAGGCCGAACGGCGAATCGTTGGCCAGCGCCAGGCCTTCGGCTTCTGTTGAGAATTTGGTCACCGATACAAACGGGCCAAAAACCTCTTCCTGAAAAATCCGCATGCGTGGCGTCACATCGGCAAACACGGTGGGCTCCACGAAAAATCCGTTTTTCAGCGATGGATCTGCCGGCACCTTGCCGCCCGCCACCAGCCGCGCCTTGTCTTCCTCCAGGCCGATGCGTACGTAGTTCAGGACCCGTTGCTGCTGACGCGCCGACACGACCGGCCCCAGTTGCACAGAGGGGTCTGCCGGGTTGCCGATACGGATGGTTTTGGCTTTTGCGGCCAGCCGTTCGACGAACTCGTCGTAAACCTTTTCCTGCACGATTTGCCGGCTGCCGCAGATGCAGGTCTGCCCGGCACCGATGAAGCCACCGAACGCGGCGTAGTTGACGGCCTGCTCGACATCGAAATCGTCGAACACCAGCACCGGGGTTTTGCCGCCCAGCTCCAGTGTCTGGTGCGCGAAGTTGCTGCCGGCCAGCGCGCCGGTGATGCGGCCCGCCTCGGTGCCGCCGGTCAGCACCCACTTGGCCAGCCCCGGGTGTTGTGCCAGCGCCTTGCCAGTCGTCGGGCCCAGCCCGGTCACCACATTGAAGCAGCCGGGCGGCAGGCCGGCTTCTGCGAAAAGCTGCGCCAGGCGAAGCGTGGTCAGTGGCGTGTATTCCGACGGTTTGACGACGGTGGTGCAGCCCGAGGCCAGCGTCGGCGCGAGACTTTTCACCATGATCATCAGTGGATGGTTAAAGGGCGTGGAATTGCCGACGACGCCAATCGGCGTGCGTACCGTGTAGTTCAGGTAGTTGCCATCGACCGGAATCACGGCGTCGCGGCGCGATATGGCAAGGCCGGCGTTGTAGCGAAAGAAATCGGGCAGGCGCGAAATCTGCGCCCGGGTTTCGTTCAGCGAGCGGCCGTTGTTGGCAGTCTCCAGCAGGTACATCTCGTCGAGGTGCGCCTCGAACACGTCAGCCAGCTTGTTGATCAGCCGCGCCCGCGTGCGGTTGGACATACCGCCCCATTCGGTGCTCTCGAACGCCGCCTGCGCGCTGCGCACCGCGCGGTCCACGTCGTCGTCGCTGGCGTGGCCGATTTGTGCGAGCAGCTCGCCGGTGGCCGGATTGATGACGTCCAGGGGATCCGGCAGGCTGGCCGGTACTTCGCGACCATCGATGAAGAGCCCGTGCAGGGCCGGCGTGTTATGGGGCATGTGAAAGTCCTTCCGGGAATAAAAACTGACAGGGCTGTGATCAGGCGGCAATCAGGCTTTTGGAGATGGCTTTGCTTACACGCTTGCCAGCCGCGGTGATGTGTTGCTCGGCCAGCCGCTGCGCGCGTTTAAGTGCGCGTGTTTGCAGCGCAGTGATGATTTCACTGTGTTCGGTCACCAGTGCCTGCGGGTCACCCTTGTTGATGCTGGCCACGCTGACCTGCACCGCGCGCTCCAGCAGATCGATCAGGTCATTGAGTTGATCACGCATGCGAGCGTTGCCGCCGAGTTCTGCGATGCGGCGGTGAAAGGCGCGGTTGAAAGCAATGAAACCGCCGTCCCACACGGCGGCATCGAAGTGCCGAAATTCGTCAAGTGACCTCAGCTGCTCGTCGCTGGCGTTCAGGACGATGCGCTCGACGCAGGCGCGCTCCAGAGCGGCGCGCAGATGAAACATGTCCAGCACGTCGGCCAGCGACACGGGCGCCACGCGGTAACCCTGGCGTGGCAGCGTGATCACCAGGCCTTCGCGCTCCAGCCGCATCAGCGCGTCGCGTACAGGCGACTTGCTCATGTCAAAGCGGCTCGCCAGCTCTGCCTCTCGCAGTTCGGTGCCTGGCGCCAGCGTGCAGCTGATCATGTCGGCGCGGAGTTGCTCGTACACCGTTTCGCGCAGCAGGCGGCCACCGTGGGTAGCGGGTGAGTCATCGACCCTCGTCATCATTAATGAAATATCAGAGAAAATAGAAAACGCATTTATATGAGAACCTTAACAAGACGGAGTATCAACAGCTTGGACGATACAAATGTTGAATTTCATAGGTAATTTCCCTCGTGCGGGTGTTTGTAGCGTATTTGCCGTATTGACCAGTCTTTGATTCGTAATATATCATGAGCTTCGATTTAGGCTGTAAATTCTTGTTCAATTGGAGACATTCATGACCTCGAACCTGCTCCCTCGTGCCCTCGTCGCCGGCTTGTTGGCGGTTGGCCTCGTATCAGCCGCACATGCTGCGGACCCGATTCGCGTCGGGTTCCTGACCATCAAGTCCGGTGCGCTGGCGGCCGGCGGCAAGCAGATGGAAGACGGCCTGCGGCTTTTCCTGAAAGAGCGCAACAACATGATTGCGGGGCGCAAGGTGGAACTGGTGGTCGGTGACACCGGCGGTCAGCCCGCCATCACGAAAACCAAAACGCAGGAACTGGTTGAAAAAGACAAGGTGCAGGTCATCATCGGGCCTCTGGCGGCTTTCGAGGCGCTGGCCATCGATGACTACGTCCGCAAGAACGAAATACCGGTGATCTCGCCGTCGGCAGCCGCTGAAGACCTGACCCAGCGCAAGGCCAATCCCTGGTTCGTCCGTGCGGTGGGCACCTCGGCCCAACCCAGCCATGCAATGGGCGAATACGCTGCCAAGGAGATGAAGTTCAAGCGCGTGGCCATCATTGCCGACGATTTTGCGTTCGGGCACGAGATCGCGGCCGGCTTTCAGCGCACGTTTGAAGAAAACGGCGGCAAGGTGGTGCAAAAGTTGTGGTCACCCCTGAACGTGGCCGACTACGGCACCTACATCGGCCAGATCAAGCCCGATGTGGATGCCGTGTTCGCCGCTTTTGCCGGCGGTAACGGCATCAAGTTTCTGAAGCAGTACAGCGAGTACGGACTCAAGGGCAAGATTCCCGTCATCAGTGCCATGACCACCGTGGACGAGGGCATCCTCAAGTCGATGGGCGACGAGGCTCTGGGCGTGGTGTCCACCGGTTGGTACGCTGCCAGTTTGGGCAACCCCGACAACAAGAAATTCGTGGCCGCGATGAACCGCGACTACCAGCAGGATCCGGGTTATTACTCGATGGGTGCTTATGGCGCGGCCTTGATGCTGGAGCAGGCGCTCAAGGACGTGAACGGGAAAATCGAGGACAAGCCGGCATTCATGGCTGCGCTGCGCAAGGTGCAACTCGTCCACGACCCGCGCGGCAAGGTCAGTCTGGACGCGCTGGGCAATCCGGTGATGGATATCTATGTGCGCAAGGTCGAGCGCGTGGGTGGCAAGCTGACCAACAGCGTCATCAAGACCTACCCGGCTGTGAGCCAGTTCTGGACTTACAACAAGAAAGATTTTCTGGCGAACCCGGTTTATTCCCGCGACTACCCGCCAGCCCTCAACCTCGAGAAGTAGGCATCGCGTCTGGCCGTAAAACCGACACGACAAAAAGGCTCCGCGCATGTCATTTTGGTTGATCCAGAGCCTCAACAGCCTCGCGCTGGGCGGCGTTCTGTTCACGCTGGCCGCAGGCTTTTCGCTGATTTTCGGTCTGATGCGTATCGCCAACCTCTCCCACGGCGCGTACTTCATGTTGGGGGCCTACATCGGTCTGGCCCTGCTTGACCGTGGCTACAACTTTGGCGTGGCGGTGCTGGGTGCCGGCGTCGGGGTCGGCCTCCTTGGCGGCATTGTCGAGCGGGTCGTGCTTCGCCGCCTGGCCGGCAACAGCCTGTCGCAGGTGCTGGCCACCTTGGGTGTTGCGTTCGTCATTGCGGACAGCTGCCTGTGGCTGTGGGGCGGCGATCCGCGGCCGGTTTCGGCGCCGGCCATGTTTTCCGGCGGCGCGCAACTGTTCGGCCAGACTTTTCCGCTCTACCGCCTTGCCGTGGTGGGTTTTAGCGTGGTGATCGGTGTTGTGTTGTGGCTGCTGCTGGACAAAACGCACCTGGGCGTCATGATTCGCGCCAGTGTCGATGACCGGCAAATGGCGCAGGGTATCGGCGTGCCGGCCTCCAGGCTTTTCACGCTGGTGTTCTGCCTTGGCGCTGCGTTGGCGGGCATCGGCGGCGTGATCGCCTCGCCCATCCTGTCGGTTTATCCGGGGCTGGACGCCGACATGCTGCCGCTCGCGCTGGTCGTCGTCATTCTGGGCGGTCTGGGCAGTTTGACCGGTGCCTTCGTCGGCAGCTTCGTCATTGGTTTTATCTACAGCTTTGGCCAGGTATTGTTTCCTGATCTGGCCTACATCATCCTGTTCTTGCCGATGGTGGTGATTCTTGCGGTACGGCCACGCGGTTTGTTCGGGAGAATCACCGCGTGAAGCGTTTGCTAGGCGCAGTTTTTGTAGGCTTGCTCGTGGTGCTGCCTCTTATTGCTGGAGGGGAGTACTACATCAATCTGGCCAGTCAGGTGTTGATCGCGGCGTTGTTCGCGCTCAGCCTCAATCTGATGGTGGGCTACGCGGGCCTGACGTCGCTGGGCCACGCCGGGTACCTGGGGCTGGCGGCCTACACCAGTGGCTGGCTGATGACGCAGCTTGGCTGGGGCCACCTGACGTCAAGCGTCACAGCGCTTGCCGTCACCACGGCGATGGCTGGCGTCTTCGGGCTGATCGCGCTGCGTGCCAGCGGCATCAGTTTTTTGATGATCACGCTGGCGCTCGGGCAGATCCTATGGGGTCTGGCATACCGCTGGACGGGCGTGACGGGCGGTGACAACGGCATTTCCGGGCTGACGCGGCCGGCGCCCTTCGGTCTTGATCTGGGTCCGGCCCAGGCTTTTTACTATTTCGTCCTGCTGGTGTTTTTGGTGGTCTGGGGCGCAATTGCCGTCTGGGTGCGCTCACCGTTCGGCGCCAGCATTCGCGGCAGCAAAGATCAGCCCCGTCGCATGAGCACACTGGGCTACAACGTCTGGCTGATTCGCTGGATCACTTTTGTCGTCAGCGGTTTTCTGGGCGGAGTCGCTGGTCTGATGTATGTGTACTACCACCAGTTCATCAGCCCGCACAGTTTGTCGCTGGCTAATTCGGCCGAAATGCTGCTGATGGTGATCGCTGGCGGTGCCGGCACGCTGAGCGGGCCCGTGGTTGGCGCGGCGCTGGTGCTGCTGCTGAAAAACGTAGCCAGCGCGTACATCGACCGCTGGATCATGCTGCTTGGCTTTGTCTTCATTTTTATCGTCATGTTTGTGCCCGGCGGCGTCGTCGAGGGCGTTGCGCGGCTGCGCCGTCCGGCGTGGCTTCGCCGAACCGGCGCGCCGCTGGCGACTGCCGCACCCGAAGGCGCCGCGGAGGGCAAAGCCCCATGAGCGTCGCTCTCGACGTCGTCGATCTGTGCAAGGCGTTTGGCGGCCTGCAGGTCACGCGGTCGGTCAATTTGTGCGTCGAGGCGGGTGAGCGCCATCTGTTGATCGGTCCTAACGGGGCCGGCAAAACCACGCTTTTCAATTTGATCGCCGGTGATCTGGCGCCGGGCTCCGGTCGCATCGAACTGATGGGCAAGCCCGTCACACGCACAGCGACCGCCGACCGTGCGCAGCTGGGGCTGGCGCGCACTTACCAGATCGTGACGCTGTTTGGCCGCGACACCCTGCTACATAACGTCAAGCTGGCGTTGCTCGGCAAGTCGCCCCTGCGGTGGCGACCCTGGGGCTCGTTTGAGCAGGATGAGGCGCTGTCCGGGCGGGCATTGCAGGTGTTGGCGTCGGTGGGCCTGGAAGATAAGGCGAAGTTGCCTCTGGAGCAGACTTCGTACGGGGAAAAGCGGCGGCTGGAAATTGCCATGGCGCTGGCGCAGCAGCCCAGGGTCTTGCTGCTCGACGAGCCGCTGGCGGGGCTGTCGTCGGAAGAGCGTGAAACCGTCACCGCCTTGTTGCGCCGCATCGACCGTTCGGTCACGATTGTCATGATCGAGCACGACATGGAAGTGGCCCTGGCCTTTGCCGACCGCATCACCCTGCTGCACTACGGTGAGGTCATTCTGGCCGGCACGCGGCAGGAGGTGGTGGCCGATCCCCGCACCCGGGAGATCTATCTTGGCCAATAGCCTGCTGCAGCTTGAGCGGGTGAACGCGTTTTATGGCGACAGCCATGTGTTGCACGACGTCAATATCGATTTGCGGGAAGGCCGGTTGCTCGCGCTTCTGGGGCGCAACGGTGCCGGAAAAACGACGTGCATCAGTACCATCATCGGCTTTTTGCCGTCGCGCTCGGGCCGCATCACACTGGACGGTCAAGCCATAGAGACATTGCCACCCGAGCGTATCTGCCGCGCCGGGATCGGGCTGGTACCACAGGGGCGGCGCGTGTTCGCCAGCCTGACCGTGCAGGAAAATCTGGACGTGGCGTCCCGACCGCCTGCGGCCGGCAGCGCGCACCATTGGTTGCGTGATGATGTTTACAACCTGTTCCCGCGCCTGAAGGAGCGGCGCGGGCAACTCGCCGGCAGCCTGTCGGGAGGCGAGCAGCAGATGCTGGCCATCGGCCGCGGACTGATGACCAACCCGCGCGTGCTGTTGCTGGACGAGCCCTCGGAAGGCCTGGCGCCGCGCATCGTGCGGGATGTGGGCGATGTCCTGATGACGCTTAAAAAGAAGTTGTCCATGGTGCTGGTCGAGCAAAACCTGGACCTCGCCCTCAAGGTTGCGGACGACGTGGTATTGCTCAACACGGGCCGCGTCGTGTTTGCCGGCACGCGGGAGGTTTTTCAGGAACGGCAGGTCGAGTTGTACCGACACCTTGGCGTGCAGTAGGTGAGTGCGCCAGTTGTTGCGAAGCGGACGGGCCTAGCCTGCGATCTCTAAGGGCTCAAAGAAGCCAAGCGAAAAGTCATCGGAACAATGCATGAACCCGCACGCCTGAGCCTGCCACTTTCACCGCCTGCGGTGTTGATCAGCGCGCCTTGGAACCTTCCGCTGGGCAAACTCCCGGTGCCTCGTCCGCCTTTTTTCTCTTTTCTGTCAATAGGCTGAACGATTAGTTACAAATAGCTGGATGATTTTAAGATTGCTTTCATATTCGTCACATTTAAAAGTAGGTAATCGTGCGTTTTCTCCTGTTGGGAAAAAGTAACCGCATTGCGATTGAGCTGATGCAGGCCGTGCGCAGCGCCCATCAAGTGAAATGCCTTGTTGCCGGCGACGAGGCGAGTTTGCCGTTGCGCTGGTCGGCGCATTGCGAGCAGCACCTGTTGACCGATCTTCGCGGCAGAGACGACGACAGGTTTGTTGACTGGGCCAACCGGCTTGTCGGGCAAACGTCCGAGATCACGCTGATTCCGTTCGACTGCGACGGCATCAGGATGGCGAACCGGGTGCGAAGCCGCATCAGTATCCCTATCGTTGCCACGCCAGATCTGGCGGCACTCGACTTGCTCGAAGACAAGTGGCGCTTCCACGAGTTCTGCACAGAGCATTCGCTGTCAGTTCCTCACACCGTGTTGATCGGTTCCAAATCCGAGCTGGATTTCGACAGTGTCGTGGCCGAACTGGGTTTGCCATTTGTGCTGAAACCGACCAACGAGAGTGGCTCACTCGGCGTCCAGATCGTCGAGAGCCAGCATCAGTTCGAAAAGCAGATTCTCGACAATCCGGCCTACGTGTATCACCCCTTGATTGCACAGCAGTACATCGATGGCGCAGACATTGATCTCAGTCTGTTGTCGATTCAGGGGCGTGTAACTGCGTACGCCATTCAACAGACGGCAGGCTGCCAGATCACTTTCCTGAAGAATCCCTGTCTGGAAGATGTGGCAGAAAAAATCTGCCGTGACAGTGCCTACCATGGCGTCATGCATATTGATGCCCGCATTGAAAAACAGACTGGCAGGGTGTACCTGATTGAGTCCAACCCCCGCTTCTGGGCTTCATTGACGGCCAGTGCCTGGTGCGGCCTGAACTTCGTCGCCGAGAGCGCGAGACACAAACCTGCCGCAGAAGGCGCCGATCAAGCCTATCAACTAAGCGCCGGCACCGGGTACAACCGGCATCCCCTGCTCATGCCTTCGTTGTGGCCTTGTCTGGTGTCAGATAGAGGCGAGCGGGGGCGTTTGCTCAGGGCCAAGGTCTTCGATCCCTATACCCTGGGCATTCTGGCCTGGGACCTGCCGCTGATGGCCTTCAGGCTGGCCAGGCGCCGCGCCGCCCGGTTTCGCTGGCCGCTTCGCCACCGGGTTATTGACGCGGTGGTCACCCGCAGCCAGCCACTGCACTAGCATTAAAAGGTAGTAAAAGCACTGCTAGCCCATACAGAATGTGCGTGAGTAGCTATCAGTTTAATAGCGTCTTTCGCGCGTATTCGGTCTAAGCGGCTTACGCGGTTTCTATTTTTTCCAGAAAACCTGAACGCTCCATCACCGATCGGGGTTGGGCATTAAGCCCGGCCAGCACCAGCCGGCCGCCGCGCAGCACGATGGCCTTGTGCAGTTGCTCCAGCACATCGAGCCCCGAGGTGTCGAGCGACTGCAGCGACTGCACGTCGAGGCGGATCAGCAGCCCTTGCGGGGCGCTTTCCACGATGGTCAGGATCGGATCGATCTTGGCGACCGCGCCGAAAAACAGCGATCCATACAGCTGAAAGCTGGCGGCGTCGTCGCTGCGTGACATTTCAACCACCTGGAACAGCGTGCTCATGCGGCGCACAAACAGCACGCAGGCCAGAATCAGCCCGACCTGCAAGGCCACGGTCAGGTCAAAAACCACCGTTAGAAAGAAGGTGCCCAGCATGATCAGGCGGTAGTGGTTGCTGGCTTGTCGCAGCCGGGTGAATTCACCCCACTCGCCCATGTTCCACGCCACGTAAAGCAAGATGCCAGCCAGCACTGGCAACGGCACGTGTACCGCCAGCGGCGCAGCAGCCAGCACCACCACCACCAGCGTCAGCGCATGTACCAGGCCCGACACCGGCGAGGTGGCGCCCGCCCGCACATTGGTCACGGTGCGCGCAATGGTGCCTGTGGCAGGCATGCCGCCAAAAAACGGCACCACGAAGTTGGCCACGCCCTGGGCCATCAGTTCCTGGTTCGGGTCATGCCGTGGCAAGCCTGAAATCTGGTCGGCGACGCGGGCGCACAGCAGCGACTCGACCGCGCCCAGCATGGCAATCGTGATGGTGGGCGCGATCAGCAGCCGCACCGTCTCCCATGAAAAATCAGGCAGTGCGAAATCAGGCAGCGCACGCGGGATGCCGCCAAAGCGCGTGCCGATGGTCTCAACCGGCAGTTCGAGGTAAAAGGCCAGCGCGGTCAGCGTGACCAGCGCGACGATGGGGCCAGGCACGCGGGAGGCCATGCGCGTCGCGCGCCTGATCTGAACGCCTTCGACGGCCTGCATCACTTTCAGCAGACGCATCCCGAACCCGTTGGCCAGGCGGTTGTGCAGGTTAAAAAGGTGTGGCCAGACAAAAAGCCCCAGCAGCGCGGCCAGCCCGAGCGCCAGCGAAAATCCGTTGATGCCGTCCAGCGTCCAGCCGATCGCCGGCCCGATCACCTTGAGCTGCGAGAAAAAATCGGCCGGCATTTTGGCGATGCGCAGACCCAGCACATCCTTGATCTGCGACAGCGCAATCAGTACCGCAATGCCGTTGGTAAAGCCCACCACGATGCTGACGGGCACATAGCGCACCAGCGTACCGAGTTTGAAGAAGCCGAGCAGAAACAGCAGCACACCCGCGCAGGCGGTCGATATCAGCAGGTTGGCAATGCCGTAGCTTTCAACGATGCCGTAGACGATGACAATGAAGGCGCCGGCCGGGCCGCCGATTTGCACCGCCGAACCACCCAGCGCGGAAATCAGGCTGCCGGCGATGATGGCCGTCCAGATGCCGGCTTCAGGCTTGAGGCCCGAGGCAATCGCAAAGGCCATCGCCAGCGGCAACGCCACGATACCCACGGTGAGCCCCGCGCCTGCATCCCTGAAAAAGCGTTCTTGCGTGTAGCCCGCCATGGCCGAGCGCATGCGGGGCTGAAAGGGAGCCAGGTAAGCGGGAAGGTGCATGGGGTTTGGGCTTTCCGGCTGGCTGATGCGGGCTCAGGGCTAACGAACGCGCATGCCCGGAACAGCACCGGGCCACGGTTCCAGCACGTAAATGCCGGGCTGCGCTTTCTCGTCACCATGGCTTGCAGCAAGGACCATACCTTCGCTGATGCCGAACTTCATCTTGCGCGGCGCCAGGTTGGCCACCATGACCGTGAGCTTGCCGATGAGCTGCTCTGGCTGGTAGGCGCTGGCGATGCCGCTGAAGACATTGCGGGTCTGCGCTTCGCCCACATCGAGCGTCAGGCGCAGCAGCTTGGTCGAGCCTGCGACGGCTTCGCAGTTGACGATTTTTGCGATGCGCAGGTCAATTTTGGCAAAGTCGTCGATGGTGATGGTGGGGGCAATTTCCTCGCCACCGGGCTTGTCGCTCCCTCCCCCGCTGGGGGAGGGTTGGGGTGGGGGAGATCCGGCAGATGCTATGATTTTAATAGCTGCTTGCGCAGATTCTGCCTGGGCTGGAGGCTCAAACAATGCTTCAAGTTGCTTGGGATCGACGCGTTGCATGAGGTGTTTGTAGTCCCCGATTTGTGTAATGGCAAGTTCAAACGTCGAACATGACAGAGGCTTCGGCAAAACCAAAAAATCTGCTGCGTGCTCGGCGATTGATGGCAGTATTGGCGCGAGATAGTGGGTTAACACCGAAAACGCCCGGATGGTGTCTGAGCAGATGTTATGAAGAGCCTCCTGCTTTGAAGGGTCCTTAGCGAGTTTCCAGGGCTCGGCCTCGTCAAATCGCTTGTTGCAGTAGTCAGCCAAGCGCATGATTTCACGAATGAGGCGAGAGTAGTCACGTTGCTCGTATGAGTTCCAAATCTCCTCGGCTGAACCGTACGCAACAATTGTGGAAGCAGCCGATGCGTTAAGGTTTCCAGAATCGGTAGGTGCTACCTGGCCACCGAAATGCTTAGTCAAAAATCCCGCAGCACGGCTCGCAATATTCACATACTTGCCAATCAAATCACTATTCACCCGCGCCATGAAGTCATCGGCATTGAAGTCAATGTCTTCGTTCTTCGCATTGAGCTTGGCCGCCAGGTAATAGCGCAGCCACTCCGGGTTCATGCCCAGGCTAAGGTACTTGAGCGGGTCCAGGCCGGTGCCGCGGCTCTTGCTCATCTTTTCGCCGTTGTTCACGGTCAGGAAGCCGTGCACAAAAATGTTGTCGGGCGTCTTGCGGCCGCTGAAATGCAGCATCGCGGGCCAGAACAGGGTGTGGAAGGTGACGATGTCCTTGCCGATGAAGTGGTATTGCTCCAGCGCAGGCAGGGTTTTCGGGTCCATGTAGTCGGTGTACGACAGGCCGTCTTCTCCGGCCTCAATGCAGCGCCGGTCGAGCAGGTTTTTCAAC
>NCGI01000013.1 GCA_002256925.1 Polaromonas sp. 28-63-22 | reverse complement strand
CCAAATTTGCCTAGCCTCTGGCTCGCCCTGGGGGTGCGATGCGTGCATCGCAGCAAAATTGGT
This sequence comes from Polaromonas sp. 28-63-22, assembly GCA_002256925.1. Taxonomy (GTDB): domain Bacteria; phylum Pseudomonadota; class Gammaproteobacteria; order Burkholderiales; family Burkholderiaceae_C; genus Polaromonas. The sequence goes on along the minus strand of NCGI01000013.1, from coordinate 20,154 downwards.
GTCTGACCCCAATAACCGGCTGCCCCCCGAGGGGGCGCTGCGCCTGCGGCCCGGCCCTTCGACAAGCTCAGGACAGGCCAAGGCCGGTTCCGCGGCCCCTGCTTGCGAAGACGGGAGCGCGCCGCGCTCGTCTGATCCGTTCGCCCTGAGGTATCGAAGGGCTTCTCCGTCGCCCGTATCGCAGCCGCCAAGCCTCGCCGACACATCGAAATTAAGCGGAACCCCGCCGACCAGAAAGCCGGGTGCCATTCCGGCAGACTCCAAAATCCACGCCAGCATGGCGGTGGTGGTGGTTTTGCCGTGGGTGCCTGCGACCGCCAGCACGTGGCGGCCCTGCAGCACATGCGCCGCAAGCCATTCGGGGCCGCTGGTGTAGGGAGCACCAGCGTTCAAAATCGCCTCCATCAGCGGATACCTTGCACCGCCGTCGGCCAGCCGTGCGCGCGACACCACGTTGCCGACCACGAACATGTCGGGCTGGAGCGCCAGTTGATCGGCGCCGTAGCCTTCGATGAGTTCAATGCCCAGGGCGCGTAACTGGTCGCTCATCGGCGGATACACCCCGGTATCGCAGCCCGTCACCCTGTGCCCCGCCTCGCGCGCCAGCGCGGCCAGGCCCCCCATGAAGGTGCCGCAAATCCCCAGAATATGTATGTGCATGCGGGCATTTTAGGTAAGCCCGCTGGAGGTTCGGCGGCGTCATGAAGGCTTTTGTGGTGAAAATTAAGACAAAACAGGCTGTAGCCCATATGAAACCTGCGCGAGTAGCTACGAAAACCATAGCGAGTTGTGAGTACCGGAATGCCCGCTTGCGCCACGCTGCGTGCTGCCTTCCAGCCGGGCAGGCGGCGCAAAGACCCCGCAGCGCCTAAACTAAATGAGCTGGCAGGTATCAACCCGCCGGCCCCGGCGACAATCGGCTCGAAACCCTGCGCGACGCACGCGAACACCCCTTGCACACGCTTAAAACCGAAATTGCCGCGACAGCCGCCGCCCTGGTGGTTGAAGAAGGCCTCGAATATGGCCCGGCCAAACGCCGTGCCGTCAAGCAGATGGCTTTGCCTGTCCGCACCGCCTTGCCCGACAACGATGAGCTCGAAGACGCGGTGCGTGACTATATTGCGGTGTTCTGCGCCGACACCCAGCCGACCGAACTTGCTGCGCTGCGCGAACTGGCGCTGGTATGGATGGAACGCATGGCCCCCTTCCGGCCGTATCTGGGCGGTGCCGTCTGGCACGGTACGGCGACGCGGCTCTCAGACATTTACATCCAGCTGTTTTGCGACGACCCCAAATCCGCCGAGATTGCGCTGATCGAACACAACGTGGCCTACGAGCCGCGCACGGTGACGGGTTTTACCGGCGGCAGCGTGGAGGCGCTCAGCCTGCACAGCGTGTGCAAGGCGCTGCATGAAACCGTCGGGGTGCATTTGCTGGTGTACGACCACAATGATCTGCGTGGCGCGCTGCGGCCCGATGCCAAGGGGCGCACGCCGCGCGGTGATCTTGCCGCTGTGCGAAAACTTCTCATGTCTTCAGGAGCTGACCAGTGAATCGAAGAAATCTTGCCCTGGCCGGTGTGGCTGCAGCGGCAGGACTTGCGGGCGTGGGCGTGGCCTGGGTGCGTATCCGGCCGCATGACGTGGCGCCACCGCTGGCTGGCGTGGGTGTCGGCGCCTCTGGGTCTGGCGTGGTTGCAGTTGCTCCGGGCGAAGATGCGGTCGAGGCGTTCTGGCGTTCGGGTTTCGACACGCCCGACGGCAAGACACTGTTGATGAGCAGCTTGCGTGGCAAGCCCTTGCTGGTCAATTTCTGGGCCACCTGGTGCCCGCCCTGTATCGAGGAACTTCCGTTATTGGACAGCTTTTATCAGGCAAATAAAGATAAAAGCTGGCAAGTTCTTGGTTTGGCCGTCGATCAGCCGAGTGCCGTGCGGAAATGGCTGCAATCGAAACCGCTGAGCTTTCCGGTCGGTATGGCCGGTTTCGGTGGGACAGAGCTGAGCAAGTCTTTCGGAAACGCATCGGGCGCCTTGCCTTTTTCGGTGGTGTTCTCTGCCAACGGCGCCTTGCTGCACCGCAAAACCGGCAAGGTCTCGCCCGAAGATCTGGCGGCCTGGCGTCAGCTCAAATAGCTCCGATTCCGTTTCTCAATCGTCCGTGCACTTTGTCGGCTTTGCTAGCCGTAAGTCGGTACTGTCGTCGCTTCCCCTTCGCGTTCACGAATGATTTGGAATGGCAATGAGATATCCCCAATCGCTCGGATGCTTCGGGTACACTCTGCGTTTTGCTCGTCCCTGCGCGCACGGACCCCTTCAAACAAGACGCTAGTTAGCTGGCGTTGAGAGCTTTAAAGCTCCAAAGCGGTAAGTTGAGCGTGAATCGTGACAAGTGGGCGGCTCTTGGTCGTGCCGTCGGGTAGCGGCAGAAAACGAGAAAAAAGAAAAAGTGGCTCACGGGCATCCAGGGATGGCTTTCTCACTCAATCAATCGCCGGCGTCTTCGCGTGCTGGCGCAAACCGTCGTTGGAGACCGCATGGATTTAAGAAAACTCAAGACACTGATCGATCTGGTTTCAGAGTCGAACGTGTCGGAACTGGAAATCACCGGCGCTGAAGGCAAGGTCCGCATTGTCAAGGCAGGGGCGGCACCGGCCCAGGTTCAGCCGATGACCGCAGCCCCCGCGCTGGCGGCTCCACCGGCGGCGGTCGCAGCCGTTCCCGTGGTGGCTGCCGAGCCGGTGGTCGATCATCATGCCGTCAAATCGCCCATGGTGGGCACTTTCTACCGCTCAGCCAGTCCCGGGGCCAAGGCTTTCGTGGAAGTCGGCAGTGTCGTCAGGGAAGGCGAGACCATCTGCATCATCGAGGCGATGAAAATCCTCAACGAGATCGAGGCCGACAAGTCTGGCACCGTCACCAAAATCCTCTCGGAAAATGGTCAGGCGGTGGAGTATGGACAGCCCCTCTTCATCATCGAGTAAGACGGTCAGGCTGCCGCTTCTTCCTATCAGCCACACGGGGCACCCGCACGCATGTTCAAGAAAATACTGATTGCCAATCGGGGTGAGATTGCCCTGCGTATCCAGCGCGCCTGCAGGGAACTGGGCGTCAAGGCGGTCATGGTCTATTCAGAGGCCGACCGGGAAGCCAAATACATCAAGCTCGCTGACGAATCGGTCTGCATTGGCCCGGCGCCCTCGGCGCTCAGCTACCTGAACATGCCAGCCATCATTTCGGCCGCTGAAGTGACCGACGCCGAGGCGATTCATCCCGGCTATGGTTTCCTGAGCGAGAACGCCGACTTCGCCGAGCGCGTGGAAAAAAGCGGCTTCATATTCATCGGCCCGAGCCCGGAGTCGATCCGCATCATGGGCGACAAGGTTTCGGCCAAGCAAACCATGATCAAGGCTGGCGTGCCGTGCGTGCCGGGCTCCGAAGGCGCGCTGCCTGATGACCCCGCGATCATCAAGCGCACCGCCAAACAGGTGGGTTACCCGGTCATCATCAAGGCTGCGGGCGGTGGCGGCGGCCGGGGCATGCGCGTGGTGCATACCGAGGCAGCGTTGCTGCATGCGGTGCAGACCACCAAGGCCGAGGCAGGCGCGGCGTTCGGCAACCCCGAGGTCTACATGGAGAAATTCCTGCAGAACCCTCGCCATATCGAGATCCAGATTCTGGCTGACCAGCATAAAAATGCAGTCTGGCTGGGTGAGCGCGACTGCTCCATGCAGCGACGCCACCAAAAAGTCATTGAAGAGGCACCGGCGCCGGGCATTCCCCGCAAATTGATCGAACGTATTGGCGAGCGCTGCGTCGCAGCGGTCAAGAAAATCGGCTACCGCGGCGCGGGCACTTTTGAGTTTCTCTTTGAAAACGGCGAGTTCTACTTCATTGAAATGAACACCCGCGTGCAGGTCGAGCACCCGGTGACCGAGTGGATCACAGGCGTGGACATCGTGCGCACGCAGATCATGGTGGCTGCGGGTGAAAAGCTGCCCTTCGCGCAGCGCGACATCCAGCTCAAGGGCCATTCGATCGAGTGCCGCATCAATGCCGAAGATCCGTACAAATTCATCCCGTCGCCAGGGCGCATCACCACCTGGCACACACCGGGCGGCCCCGGCGTGCGGGTCGATTCCCACATTTATGCCAACTACTTTGTGCCGCCCAACTACGACTCGATGATCGGCAAGATCATCGTTCACGGCGACACCCGCGCGCAGGCGCTGGCCCGCATGAGCACGGCGCTCGCCGAGACGGTCGTCGAAGGCATCAATACCAATATTCCCCTGCACCGTGAACTGATGGTCGACGCCAAGTTCATGGACGGCGGCACCAACATCCACTACCTGGAAGAGTGGCTGTCGAAGCGGGCACGTTGAGCGGGGCCGGCACGTATCATGAGCATGTTTGAACTGGTTTTGCTGGCTCCTGTCGATGAAGTCGAAACGGTCAGTGACGCACTCGACGCACTCGATGCGCTGAGCGTTTCGGTGGAAGACGCCGATGCCCACACGCCGGCCGAGCAGGCGCTTTTTGGCGAACCGGGCATGCCGCCACCGAAGGCCGGCTGGGAACGCTCGCGTGTCGTCGCGCTTTTTGCGACGGAGGCTCTCGCGCGCGACGCTGGCAAGTTGCTGGCCGCGCAGGACTTTTTTGCCGGTTGCCGTGTGGTTGCCATCCAGACTGTGCCCGAGCAGGACTGGGTGCGGCTGACGCAATCGCAGTTCACACCTGTCGAGATCACGCCCGAGTTCTGGATCGTACCGACCTGGCATGAGCCACCGGCGCAGGCGACGAAGATCATTCGCCTGGATCCGGGCCTGGCTTTTGGCACCGGTACCCATCCGACGACCCGCATGTGCCTGCGCTGGCTCGCCGGCGGAACGCCCTTCGCCTCGGGTGCGATTGATGCGGCCGTAGCGTCTGCCGGTGTGGGGCCAAGGCCGCTGGGGCGGGTGCTTGACTATGGCTGCGGTTCCGGCATTTTGGCCATTGGTGCAGCCAGGTTCGGTGCCGTGGATATTGATGCTGTCGATATCGACGACGCTGCGGTGCAGGCGACGCACGCCAACGCCGACGCCAACCAGGTGCAGCTTCGCGCGGGCCTGCCCGACACGGCCTCGGGCACCTACCAGACCGTGCTGGCCAATATCCTGGCCACGCCTTTGCGGGTGCTTGCGCCACTGCTGTGCGCGCACGTTGCGCCGGGCGGGAGCCTGGTGCTGGCGGGCATTCTTGAACGTCAGGCCGATGAACTCAAGGCGGCCTACGCACCTTTTTGCGCGTTGGCGGTTCATGACTGCGAAGACGGCTGGATCCTGATGACCGCCCGGCTCTGATGCCTCGGCGGGACGGCGGTTGCTTCGACGTGGGCGCTGTTTTCCGGCCCCTACAATACAGCGCTAGATGAGCCTTATCACACGCTGCCCGGCCTGCGGCACGATGTTCAAAGTCGTGACCGACCAACTGAAAGTCTCCCAGGGCTGGGTTCGATGCGGGCGTTGCGACGACATCTTCGATGCCTCGAAATACCTGCTGCCGGATGAGCCTACTATGCCGGTCCTGTTGGACACGCCTGACATTGGCGATGCCGTGACGGCTGGCGAGTCACCGCCTGCGCCGGGCGATCCAGAGTCTCCCGGGGTGTTGCCTTCGCACGGCTCCGATCCGATCTCGCCCGAGGGCGGTCCGTCGGCCGCTGCCGGACGAGAGTGGTCGTTTCCGCGCTGGATGACAGGCAAACTGAATCACCCGGCGGCCGTGCCGGTGTCGCCCCTCGATGCACAGGACAGCGCTGCCGATTTCGATCCGGCGGGCTGGAAGGAGGCGTTGAAACAACGCCAGCAACGCGAAGATGGCGCGGCCAGCGCTTTTTTCAGTCTGGGCCACGGCAAGACGCTGACCCGTCCCGCCTCAGATTTTGTCGGTATCGCCGAGGATGCGCCACCGGCCGATGAACCACCACGCCGGCCGGATCTGGTTCGCCGGGCGACGGTGGCAGACGCCGAGTTCGAGGAGGAGCTCGATGCGGCGCTGGAATCCGAGCCGGTGGCTGTGGTCGCCAGCGAGGTTTCGTTTGTGCGCGAAGCCGAGCGGAAGGCTTTCTGGTCGAAGCCGTTGGTGCGTGGCATCCTGCTGGGCTTGTCGGCCGTATTGGTGCTTGTGCTCGCGCTGCAGTGGGTGCTCCAGCAAAAAGACACGCTAGCCGTACTCGAGCCCCGAACCCAGCCCGCACTGCAAATGCTTTGTGCACAGCTCGGTTGCGAGATCCAGCCGCCACGCCGTGTGGAATCCCTGGTCATTGACAGTTCCACCTTCACCAAAATTGCCCCGGATGCTTACCGACTCAGTTTCGTTTTGAAGAACACCGGCAACTTGCCGGTCGAGATGCCTGCCCTTGAATTGACGCTGACCGATGCCCAGGATCAGGCAGTCGTGCGGCGCGTGGTCTTGCCGGCGCAGTTTGACGCCCTGTCCTCAACCCTGGCTGCACGCTCGGAAATGACGGGTACCGTGAGTCTGCGTGTCGCCGGCGAGGGTGGTCGCGCAGGCGCGTCGTCGTCGGCCGCCGCACCGGCATCGTCCCTGGCGTCGGGTGCTTCCGGTGCCGCGTGGCGCGTGGCGGGCTACCGTGTCCTGGCTTTTTACCCTTGAATAAATAGAGAACCGAATGCCTGCTGTAATTTGTGGCTCCCTGGCCTTTGACACCATCATGAGTTTTGAGGGCCGCTTTTCCGAGCAGATCCTTCCAACCCAGCTGCATATTCTGAATGTGTCGTTCCTGGTGCCGGCGCTGCGTCGTGAGTTTGGCGGTTGCGCCGGCAATATCGCCTACGCCTTGCAGCAACTCGGGGGCACACCGCTGCCCATGGCGACCGTCGGAAGCGACGGCGCCGGGTATGTGGAGCGCTTGAAGAAACTCGGTATTGGCTGTGAGTTCATCCGCGAAGTCGATGACGCCTACACCGCGCAGGCCATGATCATGACGGACCGTGACAACAACCAGATCACAGCCTTTCATCCCGGCGCCATGATGCAGGCGCACATCACGCACATCGCGGCGCGCAGCGATATCAGGCTCGGCATCATTTCGCCAGATGGACGTGATGCCATGCTGCAGCATGCCGAGCAGTTCAAGGCCGCCGGAATTCCTTTCGTTTTTGACCCGGGTCAGGGGCTACCCATGTTTGACGGAAAAGAGCTCACGCACTTTGTCGAGCTGGCGACCTGGGTCACGGTCAATGATTACGAAGCCAAAATGCTTTGCGACCGTACGGGTCTTGGCTGCGCGGAGCTGTCTCGCCAGGTGCAGGGTCTGGTGGTGACGCTGGGCGCGGAAGGTTGCGAAGTGTGGGTCGATGGTGAGAAGACGCTGGTGCCACCGGTCAAGGCCGAAGCGGTCGTCGACCCGACGGGCTGTGGTGACGCGTTTCGCGGTGCGCTGCTGTTTGGACTGGAGCAAGGCTGGTCATTGGCCCGCTGCGCGGCACTCGGCAACCGCGTCGGTGCCCACAAGATCGCCAGCCAGGGCGGACAGAATTACACGCTCAGTGCGAGCCAAATCAACGCTTAGTCCACGTATTACCTGCGTTACCAGCTATTGATTTAATAGCGCCTTGTTTTCACCCGGTGATCTCTGCCACCAGTTTGTCCCACCTGGCGACGGCTGCCGCCGCAGCGCTGAGGTGCAGCTGTTTTTGCCTTGATGTCTCTCCGCGCGACAGCGTGATGGCGTTGGGCGCAATACCAAGGCAGCCTGCCAGCCACTTAATCAATGCCTGATTGGCTTTGCCGTCAACCGGAACCGCCTTCAGCCGTATGCGAAGCGCCTCGCGGCCCGGCGCGCCATGAATGCCTGTGGCGTGGGTTCGCGATGCATGGGGAACGACTAAAACCTCCAGCCACGCGTCGCCGTGTTTGTCGAGCCGCAAGCAGGGAAGGCCGTCTGGCGGCAGGTGGGGGTTCATGTGTGAATGGCCCAAATGAGCGGTCCAGACCGGACAACCGAGGGGCTTGTCGGGCGAGGACGATGACAATAAAAAAGCCCGACACCTTTCGATGTCGGGCTTCAAGCACAGAGACCTGACTGCTTAGGGCTTGCTGGCTGTTGGAAACGGCCAGGCAGCTTGCGGATTCAGAGTCGTCTGAGCCGCAGGAGCAGTTGCTACGGAAGGTGCTTTGGCAGCGGGTTTTTTCGCGGCTTTCTTCGCAGCGGGTTTTTTCGCGGCTTTCTTGGCTGCTGGCTTTTTCGCAGCGGGTTTTTTTGCAGCGGCTTTCTTCGCCGCTGGTTTCTTTGCTACCTTCTTCGCTACCTTCTTGGCAGCAGGCTTTTTGGCAGCAACTTTCTTGGCAGCGGGCTTTTTGGCCGCTACTTTTTTGGCTGCTACTTTCTTTGCCGGGGCTTTTTTCGCTGGCGCTTTTTTCGCAGCTACTTTTTTGGTAGCTACTTTTTTCGCTGGCGCTTTTTTAGCCGGGGCTTTTTTTGCTGCTACTTTTTTAGCAGGCGCTTTCTTTGGTGCAGCTTTTTTAGCTGCTGGTTTTTTCGCAGTTGCCATAGTTTTCTCCTTGATCACATTGCAAAGAGCACTTCGCGTCGGGAGTACGCAAAGCGATTCATGGCGTTGGGCAACCGGATAACCGGGCCCAGCGCCGCGAACACAGGAGCAAGGACCAGTGCGCACTCTGCGGTGTTGTCGCTGGTCATTGCAATTCTAAAAATCATTGTTATCTGGATGAGTCTCGTATCGCTCAATCCCAGGAAAGAGCGCCACCCGACTGGTATTCAATCACGCGGGTTTCAAAGAAGTTGCGTTCCTTCTTCAGGTCAATCATCTCGCTCATCCACGGGAACGGATTTTCCTCGTTCGGGAACAGGGTTTCAAGTCCAATTTGCGTGGCGCGCCGATTTGCGATGTAGCGCAGATAGCCCTTGAACATTGATGCATTGAGGCCGAGCACGCCGCGCGGCATGGTGTCTTCGGCGTAGCGATACTCCAGCTCGACCGCTTTCATGAACAAGGCCTTGATCTCTGCCTTGAACTCTGCGGTCCAGAGATGCGGATTTTCAAGCTTGAGCTGGTTGATCAGATCGATGCCGAAATTGCAATGCATGGATTCGTCGCGCAGGATGTACTGGTACTGCTCTGCTGCGCCTGTCATCTTGTTCTGACGCCCCAACGCAAGAATCTGCGTGAAGCCGACATAGAAGAACAGGCCTTCCATCAGGCACGCAAAAACGATCAGGGATTTGAGCAGTGTCTGGTCGGCCTCGGGCGTGCCAGTCTTGAAGTGCGGGTCGGAAATCACCTCGATGAACGGAATCAGGAACTGGTCCTTGTCCCGGATCGACTGGACTTCGTTGTAGGCGTTAAAGATTTCCGCCTCATCGAGGCCGAGCGATTCGGTGATGTACTGATAGGCATGCGTGTGAATGGCTTCTTCAAATGCCTGGCGCAACAAGAACTGACGGCATTCGGGCGCCGTGATGTGCCGGTAAGTTCCCAGCACGATATTGTTGGCTGCAAGGGAGTCTGCGGTCACGAAAAAGCCAAGGTTGCGCTTGACCAGACGACGCTCGTCTTCTGTCAGGCCGTTCGGGTCTTTCCAGAGCGCGATGTCGCGGGTCATGTTGACTTCCTGCGGCATCCAGTGATTGGCGCAAGTAGCCAGGTACTTTTCCCAAGCCCATTTGTACTTGAATGGCACCAGCTGGTTCACGTCAGTCTGACCGTTGATGATGCGCTTGTCGGAAGCCTTGACGCGCTTGGCCACCGGTGGAATGAGCAAAGCGTCTTCTGACGCTATCGAAACTGGAGATGATGCTTTTGCCGATCCAGAAAGGATTGCTGCTGGCACTTGAAGGGGGCCGTCGTTCAGCATGCGCACTTGCGGCTGAGACTGCACAGAAGAGACAAGCGGAGTCTCCATCGAACGGCTATTCAGCGAGCCGCTGCTTGGTGGAATTTGCAAGGATGGTTTGACTTCTTCGTCCCAGGTCAACATATGGATTTCCAATACTTCGGGATTATGAAAGCAGCAACACAAAATGAAAAGTGTTCATTCACGTCACTGTAAATTAGTGTTGCTCAATTACGTCGAACGGCGTGCGTAATTTTCATTGCGCACACCATCAATTTATTGACAAGCCTCGCAGCCTGGATCGTCGATCGCGCAAAACTTGATGTCGGTCGCCGGTGATGCATTCATCTGCGCCTGCGCCGCAGCCGCTGCCGCTTCAAGTGCATTGACGGCGCTGCCCGAATCGCCTGATGACACCGAGTTCATCTTGCCGGCCTTCACTGTGGATTTCTCGGCGTGCGTCGCGCCCATGGTGCGCAGGTAGTAGGTCGTCTTGAGTCCGCGCAGCCAGGCCAGCTTGTAGGTGTCATCGAGTTTTTTGCCCGAGGCCCCGGCCATATAGATGTTCAGCGACTGGGCCTGGTCGATCCATTTTTGCCGGCGCGCGGCGGCTTCGACAATCCACGAGGTTTCGACTTCAAATGCCGTCGCATAAAGGGCCTTGACGTCTTGAGGCACGCGATCAATCGGGCGCAGTGACCCGTCGAAGTGTTTGAGATCAACCACCATGACGTCATCCCACAGGCCCAGGCGCTTGAGGTCGCGCACGAGGTAGTGGTTGATTACCGTGAATTCACCGGACAGGTTCGACTTGACCGACAGGTTGCCAAAACACGGCTCGATGCAGGCGTCAACGCCAATGATGTTGGAGATCGTCGCGGTAGGCGCGATGGCTACGCAGTTGGAATTGCGCATGCCGTCTTGCGCGATTTTCCGGCGCAGGGCTTCCCAGTCGAGCGTGGATGAACGGTCAACTTCAACGTAGCCACCGCGTTCTTCACGCAGCATGTCCAGCGTGTCCAGTGGCAAAACACCCTTGTCCCAGAGTGAACCCTTGTAGCTGGCATATTTGCCGCGTTCCCGGGCGAGTTCAGTCGAGGCCCAGTACGCGTGGTAGCACACCGCCTCCATCGATTTGTCGGCAAACTCCACGGCGGCTTCGGAGGCGTAAGGAACCCGCAGCTCGTACAGGCAATCCTGAAAACCCATGATGCCCAGACCAACCGGGCGGTGACGCATGTTGGAGTCACGCGCTTTTTTGACGGCGTAATAGTTGATGTCGATCACGTTGTCCAGCATGCGCATGGCCGTAGTAATCGTTTTCTTCAGTTTGTCATGGTCAACGGCGCCGTCTTTCAGGTGCTGTACCAGGTTGACCGAGCCGAGATTGCACACGGCAGTTTCTGTGTCGCTGGTGTTGAGTGTGATCTCGGTGCACAGGTTTGACGAGTGCACCACGCCTGCATGCTGCTGCGGCGAGCGAATGTTGCAGGCATCCTTGAACGTGATCCAGGGGTGACCGGTCTCAAACAGCATCGAAAGCATCTTGCGCCACATGTCGGTGGCTTGCAGCGTGCGTGACGGCTTGAGTTCGCCACGCGCTGCCTTGGCTTCGTAGGCGGTGTAGAGCTTTTCGAAATCCTTGCCGAACTTGTCGTGCAGATCCGGTGTGTCCGATGGGGAAAAAAGTGTCCAGGTCCCTTTTTCCATCACGCGGCGCATGAAAAGGTCGGGAATCCAGTTGGCGGTGTTCATGTCGTGCGTGCGGCGGCGGTCGTCGCCGGTGTTCTTGCGCAACTCCAGAAACTCCTCAATATCGAGGTGCCAGGTTTCAAGATAAGCGCAAACAGCGCCTTTGCGCTTGCCGCCCTGGTTGACGGCAACTGCGGTGTCGTTGACAACCTTCAAAAAGGGCACAACGCCCTGAGACTCTCCGTTGGTGCCCTTGATGTGAGCGCCAAGTGCGCGCACCGGGGTCCAGTCGTTGCCGAGTCCGCCGGCAAATTTCGACAGCAATGCGTTTTCCTTGATGGCGTCATAGATGCCACCCAGGTCGTCAGCCACCGTGGTGAGGTAGCACGAGGAAAGTTGTGAACGCAGGGTTCCAGCGTTAAACAGCGTCGGGGTGCTGGACATGAAGTCGAACGACGAAAGGATTTCGTAAAATTCGATGGCACGCTCTTCGCGGTTGATCTCGTTGAGCGACAAGCCCATGGCCACGCGCATGAAAAACGCTTGCGGCAACTCGATGCGTTGCTTGCGCACGTGCAGGAAGTAGCGGTCAAACAGCGTCTGCAATCCGAGATAGTCGAACTTCAGGTCGCGTTCCGGTTTCAGGGCGGCCCCAAGGCGCGCCAGATCAAACTGCTCCAGCTTTTCATCGAGCAGTTCGTTTTTTACGCCTTTGGCGATGAACTTTGGAAAGTACTCCGCGTAACGGGTGTTCATGTCTTCCTGGCTGACTTCTTCGCCCAGAACTTCCCGGCGAATGGTGTGCATCAGCAGCCGCGCGGTAGCGTAGGTGTAGTCAGGGTCTTTTTCAATCAGGGTCCGGGCGGCCAGAATGGACGCCTTGTAAACCTCGTCAATCGGTACGCCGTCGTAAAGATTGCGCATGGTTTCCTGCACGATCGGATCGGGCTTGATCTCTGCGCCCAGGTTGGCGCACGAGGCCTCGATCAGGGCCTGCAGATTGCGAATGTCCAGAGCTACTTTCTGGCCACCGTCCATGACATGCAAAAGAGGCGCTTCGGTCACCGGGATTTGCGGCTGGCGTGCACGTTCCTGGGTGCGTTTTTCACGGTACAGCACATAGGCGCGGGCGATTTCATGGTGGCCGCCACGCATCAGGCCGAGTTCGACCTGGTCCTGCACGTCTTCAATATGGAAGGTTCCGCCACCCGGGCGTGAGCGCATCAGTGCGCGCATGACGGCCTGCGTCAGTTCGTCAACAGTTTCGCGAACGCTGGCTGATGCTGCGCCCTGGGTGCCATGTACCGCCAGGAAGGCTTTCATCATGGCCACGGCAATCTTGTTGGGCTCGAATGGAACCACGGCGCCGTTGCGGCGAATGATCTGGTAATGCGCGAATGCGGTGGCGCGGCCGCTGGCGCCATTGGTCATTTCGGCCATGGGGTTGCCTGACGGCGTGGTCGGCGCGGCGGGTAGCGGAAATTGTGCGGTTTGCATGGGTATCTCTTTTTATGGAATAGGTGACAAGCTCAATGCTGTGGGCGGGTGTCGGTGTTCAAGGCTCATCTGGAACGCATGCTGTGACGGCCTGCATCAATGGGTATTCCGTGTCAGATGAGCGCTGGATTTGTCGTCATATTTTGCCGCGAACTGCAATCCTCTCAGTGTGAGCCTAGACACTATACCTAGTGTGTAGGGGGATTACAAGACACTACAGGTAGCGCGTCGCTTAGAAAATGAGTTTTTTATTTCCAAGGGTTTTTTCACTTGACTGCCGACCGCTGAAGGTCCCTGAAAATGTCCCTGGCCGCAATTTTCTTGTGCGCGGGAAACGCTTTCGCCGTCAGGGTTGGGTCGAGCCTATCAAGCCTCGGCGCGCCTTGCGGCAGCTTTTGCCTCGCAATGCCAGGCGCCTGCCTGGAAGTGCTGGTCGCGAGGGGTGTTTCTTGCGCCGGTTCGCGGTTGCAAGGCGCAGCATCAGGTCAATTCAACGACGCCAGGGAAATACCCGATAGGCGTCGCCAGAGCCCGGTAAAGCCGGGTCCAGTCGAAGCCGCTGCCAGGGTCCTGCTTGCGCCCCACGGCTACATGCTCGTGACCGGCGAGGTGAGCAATCGGGTAGGCCTGGATGAGTGCGGCGCAAAGGCTGGACAGGGTTTCGTACTGCGCACTTTCGAAGGTCAAGCCTTCCAGCCCTTCCATTTCGATGCCAATCGAATCGTCGTTGCAGTTGTCGCGCCCGCGGTAGCTTGATTGGCCGGCGTGCCACGCGCGCTCATTGCAACTTACGAACTGCCATAGCGCGCCCGACCGCGCAATGAAAAAGTGCGAAGACACTTGCAGACCCCGTATGCTCTGAAAATATGGGTGCGCATCCCAGTCAAGCTGGTTGCCAAAGAGGCGTTGCACGTTGCCGTTGCCGAATTCCCCCGGTGGCAAGCTGATGGAGTGGATGACGATCAGGTCAATGCACGCACGGGCCGGCCGCGGCCCGAAGTTGGGTGATGCCGACGAGCGGGCGAATCGGTACCAGCCGCCTTGCCACAAGGACCGGGACGAGGGGATGAATTCTTCCTCAGGCGTTCTCATTGGCGCTGTCGTCACCAAGCGGCGTCGCGATGTTCAAACGCGCGATACGGTAGCGAATCTGGCGCAGACTCAAGCCCAGGCGCGTCGCTGCCGCCGTTCGGTTGAAGCCCGTTTCTTCCAGTACCTTTGAAAGAATGTTGCGCTCCTGCTGGTCAAGAAAATCCTGCAGATTCTCGGGCACGGCAACATACTCCTCCGGCGGTGCGTCAAAGTGCAGTTCGCCGCCCTCACCGAGCGCTACAGCGCGATGCAGAAGATTTTCCAGCTCTCTGACGTTGCCATTGAAGGGGTGGGCACGCAGCCGCTCCATCGCCGGGGCGCTCAATGTGGGCATGCTGAAGCCGGACTCCTGACAAATTCTTCCCAGCAAGGCCTGGCAAAGCGCTGGCAGGTCGTCGCGACGATCCCGTAGCGCCGGCACGCCGATTTCAATGACGTTCAGGCGGTAATACAAATCCTGCCGGAATGTTCCGGCCTGAACCTCGGCATTGAGGTCTTTGTGCGTGGCGCTGACGATGCGCACGTCGACCGCGTCTTCCTGGGGGGAACCGAGGGGCCGTACCATGCGCTCCTGAATCGCCCGCAGCAACTTCGATTGCATCGCCAATGGCAGGTCGCCAATTTCATCGAGAAACAAGGTGCCGCCCTTGGCCGCCTGAAAGTAACCCTGACGGTCCTGGGCTGAGCCGGTGTACGCGCCTTTGCGCGCCCCAAAGAACTCCGCCTCCAGCAGATTCTCGGGAATGGCGCTGCAATTGACGGCAACAAACGGACCTGCCGCCCGGTGGCTGCATCCGTGCACGGCGCGCGCCACCAGTTCCTTGCCTGTGCCCGATTCGCCCTGGATCAAGATCGGGGCCATACTGCCCGACACCTTGACGATACGGGACTTGACCGCGCGCATGATGGGCGACTCACCCACCAGTTTTTGCAGCACGGCGTTCCCGTCGGCCAACTTCGAGGCAGATGTTGTTGACGATCCGGGACCGTCCGGCTCGCTCCGCCCGCCCGGAAGAGGTGCCGCCGTCGTTCGGGGGACCTGGATGGCTGACGCCACGACACTGCGAAACTGCTTCAGATCGACCGGCTTGGTCAGGTAGTCGAAGGCGCCGGCCTTCAGTGCTTCCACGGCGTTTTCTGCGGAGCCATGGGCGGTGATGACCACGCAGCGCTCTTGACGCTGTTCGGCGACCAGCTCCCGGAGAAGTTCGAGGCCCAGACCGTCGGGCAGACGCATGTCCGTGATGATGGCATCGAAGCGCTTTTCGCGCAGCTGCTCACGCGCCTGCGCAAGGTCGCCAGCGGCTTCGACGCGGTAGCCCTCGCGAAGGAGTGTCAATTCGTAGAGCGTCCGCAGATCGGGCTCATCATCAATAACGAGGATGTGCGCTTGTTGTGGTGCGGGTGAGGACATGGTCATGATTTCAAGGGGGCAAGGGGCGTTGCCTCGAAAAGCGGTGACTGGTCATTGAGCGGCTGCAGGCCGGCATTGAGTACGACAAAGAATTCATTGCCTTCCGTCGTACCGCGCAGTGCCCGCTGATAGCCGATGAGTGCGCCGTAGCGTTCACACAGCTCCCTGCAAATGTATAGCCCCAGTCCGCTGGAACGGCTTTCTGACGAAAAGAAAGGTTCAAACAGGTGCGCCTGAACGGTTTTCTCCAGCCTCTGACCATCACTCCATACCGCCAGCCTTCCCTTGCCCGGCGCGATATTTTCGGTGCTGACCTGTATCGCCTGTGGCGACGCGCTGGCGTAACGTAGCGCGTTGTCCAGCAGGTTGACCATCAGGCGCCGCAAATGATCGGGTTCAAACCACACCGCAGCATGCGCAGCGCGCGTGACAACCTGCAGGCGATGGGACGTTCCATTTTGTACGGCCCATTCGCTGGCAATTTTCTCGACTGCATCGTCGAGGACCAGCGTCAACACGGCGGGCGCCGGAAGCTGCTCCTTGGCCCGCGATACGTTAAGTATCTCGTCGACAATTTTTGCAAGCCGCTGGGCGTTCTGGCGCACCATGGACGTGAGCTGGCGATGGCCAGGGTCTCGCAGGTCTTCTTCAAGCAAGGCATTGGCCTGCGCAATGGCCGCCAGCGGATTTCTGATTTCATGCGCCACCGCCGCCGACATGCGTCCCATGGCGGCCAGCTTTTCTGTGCGCACCCGTGCTTCCATTTCCCGCAGGTCTTCCAGAAACATGACGCACATGCTCTCGTTGCTGCCACTTTTGGACTTTGCCAGCCGTGTGCGCACGTGAAGTCGGCGCGAGCCATGCGCCGGGTAGTCCAGGCTGACTTCAGCCTCCTGCGCCGTTTGGGTCTCAAAGGTGCGGCGCATGACCTCGACCAGGGGCTGCCAGGCTTTCTCACGCGTCAGGACAAAACGGGTGTTGCGTGCGGCATCCTTGGTTGCCAGCAGGCGGCCCGACGCGGGGTTGACCGAACGCACCGTGCCGCGTGCATCGATCACCAGAACGCCTTCGGCCAGCCCCTCGATCACGAGCTGGTTGACCTGGTTTTGCATGCGCGCCGCTGACTGGCTGGCCTGGGAACGCTCTTCTTCCCTTGAAAGACGGGCCGCCAGCTGGTTGGCGAGCAGCGCCACCAGAAAAAATCCGGAACCGCTCAATGCCGCCTGAAGAAAGCGTGCGTTGAAATCCGCCAGCGACTGCAGGGAAGTCCACCAGGCATCGGCCAGTAGCAGCACCGTCACGCTCGCGGCGGTACCGAACGCCAGCAAGATGGGCCCCAGTACCGACGAGAGCAGCACCGGCAGGGCAAAAAGAGGGGTGTAGTTCATCACGCCCGATTGCAGAAAATCGAGCGCGGAAAAGGCCAGTACGTCCACCCCGATGGTCAGCAGCCATTGCGCGTCAAAGGCACGCCTGGGTGGGCGGGGACGTGCCCATATCCGCACAGCGAGGGTGGCGAACAGGTAGGCAATGCAGACTGCGGCTGCGCTGCGGCTGGCGTTGTTGCCCAGGGCGTAAATGAAGGCCTGCAGAACCACCAGCACCGTGGCGATGGCGACCCGCGCGGTCATGAACACGCGCCATAACCGGTCGAACGACTGTGAGCCGGGGTCCACCTCCGGGGCTGGAGACAGGCTGTCGGTGGAAGCCAGCCACGAGTGGAACTGGGAGTCCATCAGTCGCGTGCCTGGCGCCGGTGGGCATCACTGCAGTAAATGCCCTTGTTGCCAATCAGTGCTTCAAAGCGGGGCAGATGGACCTTGCACACGTCGCAGGCCACCATTTCAGTCAAAACAACCTGGCCGCCGGGCCGCGTCGGTGGTCGCGCGTCGGCGGACTGCTTCTTTTCCACTCTGCGGTTGTGGCTCCACAGCCAGAAAATAGCCACCACAAAAACAGTCACCAGAAGGTATTTCATGCGCGCCTCAAAACGACTTCAAGGACAAAGCGCGAGCCAGCGTATCCGAGCAGCAGCAAGCCAGAGCCCAGATAAAGCACCCGAACCGCTTTTTGACCGCGCCAGCCCAGGCGGGCCCGACCGATCAGAAGCCCGGCAAACACCAGCCAGGACAGTACCGAGAAAACCGTTTTGTGATTCCACAGGCCTGTCAGCCGCGGACCGTAAAGGGTTTCTGCGAAAAGCCAGCCCACCAGCAAGGTGGCCGAAAGCAGTACAAAACCGGCCTCCACAAAGCGAAAAGTCAGGCGCTCCAGCGTCATCAGCGGCACGCCGGATTCGATGCGCGTCGCCGAACGCATCTGGCGCTCGGATCGCGTCATGAGCCATGCGTGCACCACCGCCACCGCAAAAAGACCGTACGAAGCCAGCCCAAGGGCCCAGTGAAGTGGCAGCCAGGGCGATGCAATGGCATGGTAGGTCGTACCCGGAAAAATAAGGGCCAGAATGACCGCAGCGCTACCCAGCCCGGCCAGCGCCCCGTGGGCCTGTAGCTGCGGGAACAGGCGGCTTTCAATGGCGTAGACCGTCAGCATCAGCCACACGGTGATGGAAATGGCCGGCGCAAATCCGAAACGGGGTGGCTCGCCCAGCAGGCCTTCGGCCAGTGTTGCGGCGTGCAGCAGCCAGGCAAGCAACAACAGGCCGCGTATGGCGCCCGCGCCTAAGCGGGACCCGGCGAGGGCGAGCGTCGAATAGGCCAGTGCAGCGCCGAGGGCCGCCGCACCACCCCACCAGGCGCTGAAAGCTAAAATCATGACCGGAGTTTAGCCTTTACTTTTGCACCGACAGCCGCATCTGCAAACGCTGTTATCGTTTTCTTTCACCTAACTGCTCCATCACCGTGGAGCCTGCGCATGGCCTCAGCACTCACCGACAAACTCTCACGCCTCGTCAAGGAAATGCGCGGCCAGGCCCGCATCACCGAAGCCAATGTCCAGGACATGCTGCGCGAGGTTCGCATGGCTTTGCTGGAAGCCGACGTGGCGCTGCCCGTGGTGCGCGACTTCGTGGCGCGCGTCAAAGACAAGGCGATGGGGCAGGAGGTGATGGGCTCGCTGTCGCCGGGTCAGGCGCTGGTGGGTATCGTCAACCGCGAACTCGCCGCCACGATGGGCGAAGGCGTCAGCGACATCAATCTGGCTGCACAACCGCCAGCGGTCATCCTGATGGCCGGTTTGCAGGGCGCTGGCAAAACTACTACTACCGCCAAGCTCGCCAAGCACCTGATCGAAAAGCGCAAGAAGAAAGTGCTGACGGTATCCGGCGACGTGTACAGGCCGGCGGCTATCGAGCAGCTCAAGACGGTGACGAAGCAGGCCGGCGCCGAATGGTTTCCGAGCACGCCGGACCAAAAGCCGGTTGATATCGCCCGCGCTGCGCTCGACTACGCACGCCGGCACTTCTTTGATGTGCTGCTGGTCGATACGGCGGGCCGTCTGGCCATTGACGAAGCCTTGATGAAGGAAATCAAGGAACTGCACGCTGTACTCAATCCGGTCGAGACGCTGTTCGTGGTCGATGCGATGCAGGGCCAGGATGCGGTGAACACCGCCAAAGCCTTCAAGGAAGCGCTGCCGCTGACCGGCATCATTTTGACCAAGACCGACGGCGATTCACGCGGTGGCGCGGCGCTCAGCGTGCGGCAGATCACCGGCGCGCCGATCAAGTTTTCAGGCACCAGCGAGAAAATTGATGGTCTGGAAGTGTTTGATGCCGAGCGGCATGCCGGACGCATTCTGGGCATGGGCGACATCGTCGCGCTGGTCGAGCAGGTCGCCGCCGGTGTGGACGTGGCCGCCGCGCAAAAGCTGGCCGCCAAGATCAAATCCGGCAGCGGCTTTGACCTGGAAGATTTTCTGGGCCAGCTGCAGCAGATGAAAAACATGGGCGGACTCTCCAGCCTGCTCGACAAGCTGCCGGCGCAGATGGCCGCCAAGGCCGGTCAGGTCGATATGAACAAGGCCGAAAAAGACATCAAGCGCAAGGAGGGGATCATCCAGAGCATGACCCCGCTGGAGCGCCGCAAGCCCGAACTCATCAAAGCTACCCGCAAGCGCCGCATTGCCGCCGGCTCGGGGGTCCACGTTCAGGAAGTCAACCGGCTGCTCAATGAGTTCGAGCAGATGCAGGGCATGATGAAAAAGATGAAGGGCAGCGGGATGATGAAGATGATGAAGAAGATGGGCGGCATGAAGGGGATGCCGAAGTTTTAAAGGCGTTCTCTCGCGGCATACGTGCCACTTTTTGAGAGAAATAGGCCGCTAGCCAAGGTGGCACCTGCGCGGGCAGCTATGAAAAACGTAGCGAGCGACATGCATGGGAGCCGCAACCCCACGCGGCAGGTTGCAGACAAGAAAAAGACCACGCGGGATCTTCCAGGTGGCCTTTTTTTTAGTAAAAAAGGCCTGCAGCCCAGTATTTACCTGCGCCAGCAGCTATCTAAATAATAGCAAACCATTTCTTTCAAGCGGCTTTCAGGCGCGGCCGCGCGAGCTGGCTGGCGTGCTGCCAGGCACGACGCAGCACCGCCGGCGACCGGGTTTCTTCGGGGATCAACAGGTAGCTGTGCGCGCGCAT
>NCGI01000227.1 GCA_002256925.1 Polaromonas sp. 28-63-22 | reverse complement strand
TGATCCAGTCGCTGGACAGATTGTGGATCCGATGTGGTGATTTTTTTTGAGGTGCGATTACCGTTCAATTATTCAGTAAATCGGCTACGAGTCTTCCCGCAAAAGGCCTCGCGCGGAATTCATTGTCCGATGGCAGGGCGACAAACGCCATGTTTGGGAGACGCGGTAGTGTTTCCCTGTATTGAGTTAGACATTCACCTCGACACCAAATCGTGCAAGCCAAATCATTCGACCGAGAACGCGCACTCATCACGAAACGTGACAACAAGCGCCCCTACGGCGCAAAAGTTACGTTTCAAATCTTGCACTCCGAGAGCATCGGTGGGCTGGAAAATGTCACGCTCTTTCTCGAATCAGGAGCCATCGCCACAGTGAGACCAGCAGCAAGCGCCTCCTGGGAAGGAGGCAGACGCTATCAAGCGACGATTGAAGGATACGGCACAGCGACCTCGGCGGAGCAAGAAGGTCTACGGTTTGCACAGGCAATGTTGATCGCTGCCATCAGCTTGAACTTTGGACTACGTCTTAACTATCACGCCCAAGAACCAGCCGTCGTCTTTGAACGCTTTCGGTCTGATGGCGCAACTATGTCAGCCGAAGGCGTAGTCGGTTGGACCCAATCGACGGTTCTCTCTGAGATTCTGGATTCCTGTAAGTACGCTGTACTTGATCGAACACTCATCCTTTCCATGGAGTTGTACTGCGCCGCGTTCCTTGAACTGAACGAACGCGCCCGTTTCGTGACTGTCGTGTCGGCTCTTGAGCCGCTTGCGAAGCAGCAGGACTTGGGGCAGGAAGTTTCGAAATTCGTCGATGGTGCAATTCTTTCCCTAAAGGCGGCTACAGGAATCGATGAGAGCCTTCACAACTCACTGAGAGGCCGACTAAATCAACTCCGGCAGGAGTCTGTTCGCCAAGCACTTCTGCGCCTCTCTACAGTTTGGTTCCCAGAGCGGAGCGACGTCAGGCAAC
The DNA here is from genome assembly GCA_002256925.1 of Polaromonas sp. 28-63-22. Lineage (GTDB taxonomy): Bacteria > Pseudomonadota > Gammaproteobacteria > Burkholderiales > Burkholderiaceae_C > Polaromonas. The sequence continues at coordinate 4,588 of NCGI01000227.1, read as the reverse complement.
TCATAGACCACGCATACGCTCTACGCAGCCAGCTACTGCACGAGGGCGCACTCCACAATTCAGACATCGATATAGGCGCCGAGACAGGTCGCATATCAAACGTCCTTCGCTCCATCTATGAAAAGGCAACAGGAAGATCATTTCGTTTTCCTGTAAATGTCTAACCCAATCGAAAGGACGTTAAACCCCATGGATGCGATCCTCGGTGAAGTGCTCGGAGTCATCGCCATCCAAACCGGCCGGATAGTCATCTGGCTTGTCTCGTTTGGCAAGTGGCGCGGCGAGCCCTTGTTCGGGGACGAGGGGCGGATATATGGTGCGGCGGGCGCGCTATCGTTTGTCCGAGATGGTCGGCGAGTCATAACCGATACGGGGTTATTGGCCGTAGGAATTGCCTTCTATGTCGCGCTACTTGCTGTCATCATTGCCGTTGTCGCGACGGCTTAACTTGCCGGTTAGTACGGCCAGTAACCGAGAAACTCTTCTCCTGGCGTTGCAAGCCACACTTGGCTTGTAGCCAAGCTTCGGCGTGCATCCATTGCCATGTCGCAAAAGCCGTTGATCATCGAAGTGAAGGTGAAACCGAATGCTGGGACAAGCCAGCTGCGTCGAGATGAGTCGGGTCAATGGATCGCGCAACTCAAGTCGCCGTCGGTGGATGGCAAGGCCAACGCGGAATTGATCGACTTGGTCGCAAAGCATTTCGCCTGCTGCAAGGCCGCGGGTCATTGAAGCAAGACCAAATAAAGACTATATTCAGTCCATGAGCTACACCACCCACATCAAACCCATCTCCTTCCTCAAGGCCAACGCTGCGCAGGTGCTGCGCGATTTGGCTGCAAACCAAACGCCCCTGGTAATCACCCAAAATGGTGAGGCGGCGGCGGTATTGCAAGACGTGCGCTCGTTCGAAAAAAATCAGGAGACCATGGCTCTACTCAAGATTCTGGCTCTGGGCAACGCGCAGATTGAAAAGGGCCATGTCTCCACCGCCGCACAGGCGTTTGGCAAAGTGCGCAAGAACCGGCACAAAGTTAGCATCAAGGCGACCGCATGAAGCAGCACGCCGTGCTGCTGACCGACGACGCTCAAACTGATTTACAGGAGTTGTACGACTACATCGCCGTGTACGACGCGCCCGCCAAAGCGGATGCAGTACTCGACAAACTTGAAGCGGTGATCGCCTCCCTCAGTAGCTTCCCCGAGCGGGGTGCTGTGACCAAAGAACTGCGGGACCTTGGCATCCGCGACTACCGCGAGGTGTATTTCAAACCCTACCGCGTGATCTATCGGGTGATGGATGGCAAGGTGTTTGTGTACTTGATTGTGGATGGACGAAGAGACATGCAAACGCTGCTGACCCAAAGGCTGGTTCGAGCCTAGAAGATTTGCTTTCGCAGCACCCCGACGGCAAATCAGGGCAACGCTGCGTCGTAGGCTTCAATAAGGCGGACACAGGGATAATCCCTAGCCATGGACACAGGAATCGGCAAACAAAGAATCGTGGTGGGCCTCAGCGGCGGCGTGGACTCTGCGGTCACCGCGTACCTGCTCAAGCAGCAGGGCCACGAGGTCGTCGGCATCTTCATGAAGAACTGGGAAGATGATGACGGCGATGAATTCTGCTCGTCCAACATCGATTTCGTGGATGCCGCCGCGGTCGCCGACGTGATCGGTATCGAGATCGAACACGTCAACTTCGCCGTCGATTACAAAGACCGCGTCTTCGCCGAATTCCTGCGCGAATACCAGGCCGGCCGCACGCCCAATCCTGACATTTTGTGCAACGCCGAAATCAAGTTCAAGGCGTTTTTAGACCACGCGATGCGGGTCGGTGCGGACAAGATCGCCACCGGCCATTACGCGCGCGTGCGCCGCAACGATGCCACCGGCCTGCATGAACTGCTGAAAGGCCTGGACCCGGCGAAGGACCAGAGCTATTTTCTGCACCGCCTAAACCAGGCGCAGCTGTCGAAAACACTGTTTCCGGTCGGTGAGTTGCGCAAGACCGAAGTGCGCCGCATCGCCGACGAAATCGGTTTGCCGAACGCGAAGAAAAAAGACTCGACCGGCATCTGTTTCATTGGCGAGCGGCCATTCCGTGAATTTTTGAACCGCTATATCGCCAAGGTGCCGGGGCCAATCAAAAGCGACACTGGCCGCGTGATTGGTGAGCATGTGGGGCTGAGCTTTTACACGCTGGGGCAGCGGCAGGGCCTGGGCATTGGCGGCGTCAAAGCCAAAGGGGCCGATCTGAGAGCCGCCCAGGCGCGCGGCCAGCGTGGCGTGGGCGAACACGAACCCTGGTTCGTCGCCCGCAAGGACCTCGACACCAACATCCTGTGGGCGGTGCAGGGCCACGACCATCCGTGGCTGCAATCGACCGAACTCAGCGCGCAGGACTGCAGCTGGGTGGCCGGCACGCCGCCTGCGCCGGGCCGGCTGGCCGCGAAGAGCCGCTACCGGCAGGCCGATGCGGCCTGCGCGTTGCGCGCCGTCACGTCCACGCAGTGCGAACTGGTGTTCGACGCGCCGCAATGGGCCGTGACGCCCGGGCAGTCAGCCGTGCTGTATGACGGCGAGGTGTGCCTGGGCGGCGGCGTGATTGCTGCGAGCAATGTGCCGTATGCGGAGCCGGCGTCAGCGCGGCACTCACCCGCGCACGCCCACGGCTGAAACCGCAATGAGGCCGGGGTTCCAGGCCGTTTTATTAGGCAAACAGGCCTGTAGCCCTTATAAAACCTGCGCCGGCAGCTATCGAATGAATAGCGACTGACGTCTTAGAACGCCGACTCCACATAGCTGTAGATGTAGTTCGAGCCGCCGTTGACGTTGCCCAGCAGGCGCGATGAGCCGAAGATGCCGGAGCGGTGCGACACGCCGAAACCGATGTAGGTTTCTTTCAGGGCGCGCGAGCCGACCAGGTCGCCCAGGCTGATGTCGAGCGTCGGGTCGAGGTATTGCAGCATGCGCGACGATGGATCGTTGGCCACAGCCGCGCTGCTGGCCTCGATGTAGGGCACCCGCTGCGCCAGCGACACGCCGACGCCCAGGCCGAGCCGGGTCTTGATGCGGTCGCGCCACGGAAAGCCGGTGTAGTAACCCTTCATGAACAGGTCCAGCTGCAGGCCGTTGGGCTGCAGGCCGCGCTCGTCGTGGCGGGTCAGGCCGACGTAGCCGACCAGATCAATCGGCCAGCCATTGAAGTTTTGCGCAAAGGGCTTGCCGATCTGGATCGACTGGATGCTGGTGCGGTCCTTGGACGCGGTGGCGAAACAGCGCGCCGTGATGATCTTGGCCAGGTGACAGCCGTCTTCGGTCGAGCGGCCATACATCAGCTTGACATAGGTCGGCGAACCATCTTCGGCCGCGCGCGGACGCGGGGCGCCGAAGTCGTAGGCCGCACCCACGTACACCGCCGGCAGCAGGCGCTTGCTGACAATCGGGCTGTTCGTGATGCTGCCCGACAGCAGGGTGGCCGAAGCGCCGCCCAGCAGGCGCCAGCCCTGCGACAGTTCATACGAGCCATACAGCCCGAGCGACGCATTGATGCCCGCACCGGCCGCATACGCCGGGCGACCGGCGGTGGCTTCGGCGGCCTGCACGCCGTAGTAGTAGTTGTTGAGTGTGGCGTTGCGCCAGGCCAGGCTCACGCTGGGGCGCCAGGTCCAGCGGCCGGAACGGGCCTCGTAGCTGTAGCCCAGCCGTGCCTCGGTGCCGTTCTGGTTCTCGCTCACGCCATGCAGCAGTTCGGCGCGCAGCGTGCCCCACGGCTGCTGGTAGCGGTACGACAGCCCGAGGTCGGTCGTCGAATGGCGCACCGACATGCCGGCCAGGCTGGCGGGCGGGGACTTGATCGGAAAACCCTCCAGGCGCTTTTCCACGAACAGGTCAAAGCGCTGGTCGTTGCTGTTGAGCAGCTTGGCGCCGAGCCGGTTCGAATGCAGGAAGACGCGTTCGCCCTCGTACAAAAACAGCGGCAAAATTTCCAGCCGCGAGGTGGCGCCTTTGTACGGCGAGGGCTCGGCCTGCAGTACGTAGCCGAGGCCTGCACTGCCGGGGTTTGGCAGGATGCTGGTGACTTGCTCGTTGTCGCCAAAGGCAAAAGCCGGTGCAGTGCCGGCGAGCGCGCCGCCCAGCAGGGCGGCATGGAGGAAGGGACGAAACGGCAGGAAACTTTTCATGGGCGTTGCTTGGGCGTTGGTGAGGGAAAGTGGCGGTTCAGGGCTCGGGGCAGCGTTGAAAAACATCGGAGCCCGCCGGCCAGGCGGCGGGTGCCCCGCAATTTAGCAGTGAACGCTGACGCTGCCATGGCCGGGTCGCTGGCAGGCTTCGGCCCTGGCAGCGCCGGTTGCTAGATCAAAAGCTCTATTTTATCGGCAAAATATCCACCTAGCCCAGACAACACCTGCGCCGTCAGCTATTTAATTCATAGCAACTGAAGGCCGCAAAAACGTCTCGCTCCTGCAACACGCGCTTACTTCTGCGCGTCCGTTTATAGTGACCAATCCCATTTTTTGTGCTGATGCACCGCCGGCCCGGCGGCTGCGCGGCCATCGCCCGAAGGCACGCTCTTGACCACCACGCA
>NCGI01000226.1 GCA_002256925.1 Polaromonas sp. 28-63-22 | reverse complement strand
TCTGCCAGGGCCTGTTCCTGACCAACAACGTCACCTTCATCGCGATCAACGGGCTGGTCGGGCTGGCGCTGGCGCCGCTGGGCTGGATGGCGACGCTGCCGGTGATGGGCTATGTGGTCGGCGGTGCGCTCTCGACCGGGCTGGTGGCCAGAACCCAGGCGCGCTATGGCCGCCGAACGTCGTTTCAGCTCGGACTGGCCGTCGCCGTGGCGTCGGCGCTGCTGTGCGGTTATGCGGCCTACAGCAAGAACTTCTGGCTGCTGGTGGCGGCCACTGTGGTGGCGGGTTTTTACAACGCGAATGCGCAGTTGTACCGCTTTGCGGCCGCAGAATTGGCCGTGCCGGCTTTTCGTGAAAAAGCCGTCTCGCTGGTGATGGCGGGCGGCCTGCTGGGCGCCGTGGCCGGCCCCAATCTGGCGGCCTTCACGCGCAACCTGACGCCGGTGCCGTTTGCCGGCGCCTACCTAGCGCTGGCGGGCGTCGCCCTGCTGGCGATGGCCCTGCTGGCGTTCATCGAATTTCCGCCACCCCCTGCACGTCAAAGCGTCAGCGGCCGCAGCGCCGGGCCGCCCCAAGCAAGGCCAGCCCCCTCGGGGGGCATCCTTCGACAGGCTCAGGACGATCGGGAAAAGCAGGGGACCGTGGGGGTCAATGAAGGCCGGCCCCTGGGCGAAATCATGCGCCAGCCGGTCTTCATCGTGGCGGCTGCCGCCGGTGCGCTGGGTTACGGCGTGATGAACCTGCTGATGGCCGCCACGCCGATTGCCATGCAGGTCTGCAGCCTGCCCTTTTCCGACGTGGCGCTGGTGCTGGAATGGCATGTGATCGGCATGTTCGCGCCGGGCTTTTTCACCGGCCACCTGATCAAACGCTTCGGCACGTTGCCGATCATGGCGGTGGGCCTGCTGCTGAACCTGCTGTGCGTGGCGATTGCACTGTCGGGTGTTGATTTCAAACAGTTTCTGGCCGCCCTGTTCCTGCTGGGACTGGGCTGGAATTTCCTCTTTACCGGCAGCACCGCGCTGGCGCTGACGGCGTACCGACCCGAAGAAAAAGACAAGGCCCAGGGCGCCCTGAATTTCTGCGTGTTCGCCGTGCTGGCGCTGAGTTCGCTGGCCTCGGGCGTGCTCGTCACGACGCGCGGCTGGGCGCTGCTGAACCTGGGTTCGCTGCTGCCACTGGGCGTGACTGCCCTGGCGCTGGGCTGGCTTGCGCTGCGGCAGCACAGGGAACAGAATGCCTAGCTTTCACACCAGCAAGGGAGAGCATCATGGGTTTACTTGATTCCGTTTTGGGCGCCGTCATGAACGGCCAGCAACAGCAGCCAGAGACACAGGCCGCGCCGGGCGGGGGCGGCATGGGGGGTCTGGGTGGCCTTGGCGCCCTCGGCGGCCTGGGGGGCCTGATCGGCATGGTGACCAGCAACCCGCAACTGATGCAGGCCATCACCGGCATGCTGGGCAACGACGGTGCGCAGGGCGGCCTGGGCGGTCTGATGGACAAGTTCAAGCAGGCCGGCCTTGGTGACGTGGCCGGCTCGTGGGTCGGCAACGGCCCGAACGAGCCGATTTCCGGCGACTAGCTGACGAATGTGCTGGGCGATGACACGATGGCCGGACTGGCCGAAAAAATGGGCATGAGCCAGGGCGACGCCGCAGGCCAGCTCTCAAACATCCTGCCCGGCCTGATCGACAAGCTGACGCCGCAGGGCCAGGCGCCCGCCGGTGGCCTGGGCAATGCCGGCGACCTGATGGGCATGCTCGGCGGACTGCTCAGGCGCTGAGTCCGGGGCGCCCGGCAAGCTCGCCGCCAGCGCATCTCGCTATTAATTCAGTAGCCGCTCGCGCAGGTAGTGATTGGGCTGCAGGCCTTTTTTACTTGAATCTGGCGTCGAGCCAGGTCTTTAGCGCCTCGAAAACCGGTGGCGTCTCGGCTTCGGCCTCGTTGAAAATCTCGTGGTAGAGCTTGTCAAAGCAGGCGGCGCTGACGGTGCCGGGCTTGACCGACGGCGAGCTGGCCGCCCGCTGCGCGAAGGCGCGGCTGCCTGCGGGGTTGACGAGCCGGTCGGCGCCGGCGTACATCAGCAGGGTCGGCGTGTTCCAGCGCGCGGCGGCTTCGACCGTCGCCGGCCCGGCCGTGGCGATGAAGCTTCCCAGGCGCGGTGAAATCCGGTTGTGCACCAGCCGGTCGGCCTGGTACTGGCGCACCACCTGCGCGTCATGCGAGATGTAGCGCGGGTTGAGCCCGTTGCCAATGCACAGGTTGGGCGCCAGGCGGGGCATGACGCCCAGCAAAAGTTTCTGCCAGCGGCTGAGCCCGGCGTCCAGCGCTGGCGATGACAGCACCAACCCGTCCACCGGACGGGTGTTGAGCGACACAAAACGGCTCACCACCAGGCCCCCCAGGCTGTGGCCGAGCAGGATCAGCGGCAGGCGTTTCTGCGCCGTGCCCTTGGCGCGGCGCAGGGCTGGCAGGCGCAGGCAATGGGCGCGGGTGTCGTCCACGATGTCGGTCAGGTCGTCGAGCAGCGCACCGGGATGCGGCAGCACACCGCGCGCCCCGCCCGATTCGCCGTGCCCGCGCTGGTCGTAGGCGCGCACCGCAAAACCCCAGCCCAGCAGCTTTTCGGCCACATGTTCGTAGCGGCAGGCGTGTTCGCCCAGGCCATGCACCAGCAGCACCATGGCGCGCGGCGGCCGGGTCTGCGGCCCGATGGCGCTGTCCTGGCCATCAAGCGCCCACTCGTACACGGCCAGGTTCTCGCCGTCACGCGCGGTGAAAGGTGCCTGCACGGTGGGGTACATGGGCGTGTCTGCCTACGCCGCCCACACCACGGCGTCGGCACGGCCGGCCGGCGCAGCGCGGCGTGGGCCCTGCGCGCCTGCGCCCTTCACCCAGGCACCCGCGCGATGACGTGGGCGACGGCGGCGGTCAGTTTCTTGGCATAGGGCACGTGCAGAAACTCGTTCGGCCCGTGGGCATTGCTTTTCGGACCGAGCACGCCGCAGACCATCATTTGCGCCTTGGGAAAGCCCTGGCTGAGCATGTTCATCAGCGGAATCGTCCCGCCCTGGCCGATGGTGCCGCAGGCGGCGCCAAAAAACGCCTGCGAGGCACCCTGCAGCGCGTCTTCAAACCACGGCTGCGTGCCGGGGGCGTTCCAGCCGGTCGCGCCGCCACCGCCTTCGAAGGTGACTTTGGCTTGGTAGGGCGCGTTGTCTTCAAGCAGCGCCTTGAGTTCGCCCACCGCAGCCGCCGCATCCACCAGCGGCGGCAGGCGCAGCGACAGCTTGAACGCCGAGTAAGGTCGCAGCACATTGCCGGCGTCTTTCAGCGCCGGAAAGCCCTCCGCGCCGGTCACGCTGAGCGTGGGGCGCCAGGTGCGGTTGAGCAGCGCCTCCACCGGGTCGGTGGTGGTGGGCAAGGCGAAGGTGCTGGCGCCGTCGCAGTCGTAGTGCGCCCACGGAAAGCGCTTGTAGATTTCATCGCCCAGGATTGTCGCGGTGGCTTCGGCCTGCGCCAGCCGATCGGCCGGGATTTCGCAGTGAAAGCTGGCCGGCAGCAGGCGCCCGGTCTTGCTGTCTTCGAGCCGGTCGAGCACCTGCCGCATGATGCGAAAGCTTGACGGCACCAAGCCGCTGGCGTCGCCCGAATGCACGCCTTCGGTCAACACTTCGACCTTCAGCACGCCGGCCGCGTTGCCGCGCAGGCTGGTCGTGAGCCACAACTGGTCGTAGTTGCCGGCGCCCGAATCCAGGCAGACCACCAGCGCCACGTCGCCGAGCCGCTCTTTCAGCGCGTTGACATACGGCAGCAAATCGTAGGAGCCGCTTTCCTCGCAGGTTTCAATCAGCCCGACGATGCGTGGATGCGCGATTTTTTGCGCCTTCAAG
>NCGI01000225.1 GCA_002256925.1 Polaromonas sp. 28-63-22 | reverse complement strand
CAGTCCATCAGTTTCGGCCTGATGGATTTTGTCTCCAGCCATGGCGGCGCGATTCCCGCGCACGGCATGAGCGGCACCGGCCAGTTCACGCATCCGCTGGTGGTGCGCGCCAAGCTTGAAATCGCCGCCGCCTGCCATGCCCACGGCAAGGTGCCGTCGCACTGCGTGGTCACCGAGTTCACCGACACGGCTGCCATGCACGAGGCGGCCCGCAGGGCTTCGCGTGAACTGGGCTACACCCGCATGTGGAGCATTCACCCGAATCAGATCCGGCCGATTCTCGAGGCCTTCGCGCCCAGCGGGAGCGATGTCGAAAACGCTATAAAAATCATAGCTGCTGGCGCACGCTCTGATTGGGCTCCCATCAGTTTCGGCGGTACATTGCATGACCGGGCAAGTTACCGCTACTTCTGGCAAGTGCTCGAGCGCGCGCACCTGACCGGCCGCCCGCTTGCACCTGAAGTGCAAGCTTATTTCCAGTCACCGCCTTCCCCGACACCAGCCAACCGGACCCCCAGCCGCGCCTGAATCCCGGGCTTTTCCCACCACCAGGAACCACCATGAAAACTCGCCCCACCGCTACCTTTCTCGCGGGCCTTGCCGCCACGTTGTGCCTGGCCCTGTCCGTGCCGGCAGCCGCCCAGACGGCAGCGCCTGCCGCCAAACCAGCTGCCAAGCCCGCCGCCAAGCCTGCCGTGAAGAAGGCGCCTGCCAAGAAACACCTGGACAACCCCAACCGTGCCAGCCTGAAGACCACCGCCAAAAACGTCGCTGCCGGCATCGAAGCCGCCGAAGACGCCCTGACACCGGCTGAACTGGCGATTGCCGAGCGCGTGCAGGTCGGAACCCTGCCGTGCGAGCTGGGCGCGTCCGTGTCCTTGACGGCGGATCCCAAGGCTCCCGGCTATTTCGACGTGCATGGCAAGAACTTCAAGTTCCGCATGTTTCCCGTCGCCACCACCACCGGCGCCATCCGCCTGGAAGACCGCAAGTCTGGCGCCGTGTGGCTGCAACTGGCCAACAAATCGATGCTGATGAACCAGAAGCTCGGCGTGCGCATGGCCGACGAGTGCGTCAGCCCCGCGCAGGTGGCGGTTGCCGAAAGCATGAAGCTCAATCCGCCCGCCAGCGTGCTCGACGCACCCCAAGCGGTGCCCGCTTCAGCCGCCAAATAGTCCTTGCCTGCACGCTGGCGCGGGCACGCCTTGTGCAGCGCAGCAGCGTGTCCCCGGCGCCCCCTTGTTTTTGAACCCAGGAGAAGACCCATGTCAGCCGATTTTCTGCAAACCTACCGCAACCATGCCGCCGAACGTGCGGCCATCGGCATTCCACCGCTGCCACTGACCGCCGTGCAGACCGGCGAGCTCATCGAGCTGCTGAAGATGCCGCCCCAGGGCGAAGAAGCGTTTTTGCTCGACCTGATCACCCACCGCGTGCCGGCCGGCGTTGATGATGCGGCCAAGGTCAAGGCCAGCTACCTGGCTGCCGTGGCGCATGGCAGCGAAAAGTGCACCCTCATTTCCCGCGAGAAGGCCACGCAGCTTCTGGGCACCATGCTGGGCGGCTACAACATCAGCCCGATGATCGCGCTGCTGGGCGACGCCGAGGACAGCGTGGCCACGCAGGCCGCCGCCGGCCTGAAGAACACGCTTTTGATGTTCGACCAGTTCCATGACGTCAAGGAAAAAGCCGACCAGGGCAACCGGTACGCCAAGGCCGTGCTGCAAAGCTGGGCCGACGCGGAGTGGTTCACCAGCCGCCCCGCCGTGCCCGAATCGATCCAGCTCACCGTGTTCAAGGTCGCAGGCGAAATCAACACCGACGACCTGTCGCCCGCACCCGACGCCTGGAGCCGCCCGGACATTCCGTTGCACGCGATTGCCATGCACAAGAACGCGCGCCCCGGGATCGTGCCCGAACAGGACGGCAAGCGCGGCCCGGTCAGGTTCATCGAGGAACTCAAGGCGAAGGGTCACCTGGTGGCTTATGTAGGCGACGTGGTTGGCACCGGGTCTTCCCGCAAGTCGGCAACCAACTCGGTGCTGTGGTGGACGGGCCAGGACATTCCCTACGTACCCAACAAGCGGTTTGGCGGCATCTGCCTGGGCGGCAAGATTGCACCGATTTTCTACAACACGATGGAAGATTCCGGCGCGCTGCCGATCGAACTCGACGTGAGCCAGATGGCCATGGGCGACGTGATCGAGCTGCGCCCCTACGAGGGCAAGGCGCTCAAAGACGGTAAGGTGATCGCCGAGTTCGCGCTCAAGAGCGACGTTCTCTTTGATGAAGTGCGCGCCGGTGGCCGCATTCCGCTGATCGTCGGCCGGGGCCTGACCGCCAAGGCCCGTTTTGCGCTGGGCTTGCCGGTGTCCAGCCAGTTTCGTCTGCCGCAAGACCCTGCCGACAGCGGGCGCGGCTTCACGCTGGCACAAAAAATGGTCGGCCGCGCGGTCGGCCTGCCTGAAGGCAAGGGCGTACGCCCCGGCACGTATTGCGAGCCCAAAATGACCAGCGTGGGAAGCCAGGACACCACCGGCACCATGACCCGCGACGAACTCAAGGATCTGGCTTGCCTGGGTTTCAGTGCCGACCTCGTCATGCAGTCCTTCTGCCACACTGCCGCCTACCCCAAGCCGGTCGATGTGAAGATGCACCACGAACTGCCCGAGTTCATACGTACCCGTGGCGGCATCAGCCTGCGCCCGGGCGACGGCATCATCCACAGCTGGCTCAACCGCATGCTGTTGCCCGACACCGTGGGTACCGGCGGTGACAGCCACACGCGTTTCCCGATCGGCATCAGCTTTCCGGCGGGCTCCGGCCTGGTGGCCTTTGCGGCGGCCACCGGCGTCATGCCGCTGGACATGCCCGAGAGCGTGCTTGTGCGTTTCAAGGGCAAGATGCAGCCCGGCGTCACCTTGCGTGACCTCGTCAACGCGATTCCGCTCTATGCCATCAAGCAGGGTCTGCTGACGGTCGCCAAGCAGGGCAAGATCAACGCCTTTTCCGGCCGCATCCTTGAAATCGAGGGTTTGCCTGACCTGAAGGTCGAGCAGGCCTTCGAGCTTTCGGACGCATCGGCCGAGCGCTCGGCCGGCGGCTGCACGGTGCACCTGAACAAGGAACCGATCATCGAATACATCAACAGCAACATCACCATGCTCAAGTGGATGATTGCCGAGGGGTATGGCGATGTCCGAAGCATCAGGCGGCGCATCGACGCGATGCAGGCCTGGCTGGCCAACCCGCAACTGCTCAAGGCTGACCCGGACGCCGAATACGCCGCCGTGATCGAGATCGACCTGGCCGATATCCATGAGCCCATCGTCGCCTGCCCGAACGACCCCGACGACGTGAAAACGCTGTCCGAAGTGGCCGGCAGCAAGATCGATGAAGTCTTCATCGGCAGCTGCATGACCAACATCGGCCATTTCCGCGCGGCGTCCAAGCTGCTAGAGAACAAGCGCGACATTCCGGTCAAGCTCTGGATGGCGCCACCGACCAAGATGGATGCCAAGCAGCTCAGCGAAGAAGGCCACTACGGTGTGCTGGGTTCGGCCGGCGCCCGCATGGAAATGCCCGGCTGCAGCCTGTGCATGGGCAACCAGGCGCAGGTCAAAGAGGGCGCCACGGTGTTCTCGACCTCGACCCGCAACTTCCCGAACCGCCTGGGTAAAAACACCTTTGTGTACCTCGGCTCGGCCGAACTTGCCGCCATCTGTACACGGTGTACCAGTACCTCAACTTTGACAAGGTGAAGGATTACACCGACATGGCCGATACGGTCAGGGACGTCGTTCCGGCCTAGGGTTGCGGCGCAAGCCAAACCAGAAAAAGCGGCTTTCGGGCCGCTTTTTTGCTATCGGGGCCCAAAAATCAACGCGTATCCACCGGCCCGACCAGTGGTCGGTGATCAGGACAGGTTCAACTCCTTGTGCTCGCCCATACGCGGCTGCTTGCCGGTGAAAGCGGCTGCGGCCATCTTGGCAAGCTGCACCATTTTGCTTTCCTTGACGTCCCAGTATTCGGCGTGATCGATGCTGATGGCCAGCAACGCCAGATCGGGGTCATCGACGCCGCCGGGAAACCAGGCCTTGGCCGGGGCTGACCACAGCGCCTGCTTTTTGGCCTGGTCTTCCCTGATCGCGGCCAGGCCTGACACCGAAACATAGCTGTCATC
>NCGI01000224.1 GCA_002256925.1 Polaromonas sp. 28-63-22 | reverse complement strand
TTCGGTTTGGAAATCGTCTGGCCCAGGCCGATCGGCAGGCTGGTGTCCTCATAGGCCTGGTTGACCAGCGCGCTGTCCACAAAGCGGTGACGCTCCACCAGCCCCATGGCCGCCAGCACTTGCGCGTCAGCAACGCCCTGGAGCTGAAGCTTGTGCACCATGCGCGCCCGCACGGCCCCTGAATCGAGGCCGATGCCGGCGCTGGTGCCTTGCACCGGCTGGCTACCCTTTGCGGGCTTACTTTTCAAGCCTATTTGAGCTGAAGTCCTTACAGATCCTGCGCAAGCAGCTATTACTTTGATAGCGACCGGACCACCCACCGGGACCGGAAGACGCACCGGGAACGCGGGGCGGACGGCACCGGCGGTTGCCTTTGGCGACGAATTAGGCGCGGGTTGGAGCGTCGGCTTGATGAGGGGCTTCGGGCTGGACTTCATGCGCAAGCTTTCAGACCGCCTGCGTCAGGCGGGCTGCGGTCTGCGCCCAGTAAGGCAGCCGCTCGTGGTCGGTCAGGTCCACCTGAAGCGGCGTGATCGAGATGAATTTCTGGCTGGTCGCGTAAAAGTCGGTGCCCTCGCCCGCCTCCTTGGCCGGCCCAGCGCTGCCGATCCAGTACATGGTTTCGCCGCGCGGGCTGGTCTGCTCGATCACCCGCTCGGCGGCATGACGGCGCCCGAGACGCGCCACCTTCACACCCATGATCTGGTCATTCGGCAGGTTCGGAATATTGACGTTGAGCAGCCACGGCGGCTGGGTCGGCTGCGCCCCTTCCGCCACGGTTTCCAGAGAAGGTAGCAGTTGCTGCACAAGTTCACGGGCGCGTTGCGCCGCGACGTCGATATGCGCCCAGCCTTTTTCGGTTTGCGAGAAGGCAATGGCCGGAATGCCGAAAAGATAGCCCTCCATCGCGGCACCCACGGTGCCGGAATAGATCGTGTCATCGCCCATGTTGGCGCCGTTGTTGATACCCGAAACCACCAGATCGGGCCGGTAGCCCAGCAGGCCCGTCAGCGCGATGTGCACGCAGTCGGCCGGCGTGCCATTGATGTAGCGAAAGCCATTGGCAGCCGTTTGCACGTACATCGGCGAATGCAGCGTTAGCGCGTTGGATTTGGCGCTGTTGTTTTGTTCCGGCGCAACGACTTCCACGTCAGCCACCGACTTGAGTGCCTCATACAGCGCGATGATGCCGGAGGCCTGGTAGCCGTCGTCGTTGCAGATGAGGATTTTCATGTCCGGATTTTACGGTCACGGCTGTGACAACCCGTATCGCTTGCAAAGAAAACATGCCGGCGGGTTTGCCTATGATGCACACAGCGACGCCCAGCCGGGGCATTTCCTTGCAGCGTCCGTGTGACTTAACTTTTTTTGGAGACATTGCATGCACGCCTGGCTTTGTGAAAATCCGACCGGGGTTGACGCCCTTACCTGGCAGGAGTTGCCTACGCCGCAGCCCCAGGCTGGTCAGGTTCTGGTCGAAATCCGGGCTGCCAGCCTGAATTTTCCGGACCTGCTGATCGTGCAGAACAAGTACCAGATGAAGCCGCCCCTGCCCTTCGTGCCTGGTTCCGAATATGCTGGCGTGGTTCGCGCCGTCGGTGAGGACGTCAAGCATCTGAAGGTCGGGCAAAGCGTGGCCTGCCTGTCGGGAACGGGTGGGTTCGCCACCCACACCATAGCGCCTGCACCCTTGTGCATGCCGCTGCCGGACGGCTTTTCGCACGTCGATGCAGCAGCTTTCATCATGATCTACGCCACGTCATGGCACGCCCTGATGGACCGGGCGCAACTCAAGCCCGGTGAAACTGTGCTGGTGCTGGGTGCTGCCGGCGGTGTCGGTACCGCCGCCATCCAGATCGCCAAGGCAGCCGGTGCCCGCGTGATTGCGGCAGCCTCCACCGACGAAAAGTGCGCGCTGTGCACATCCATTGGCGCCGACGCAGCCATCAACTACAGCCGCCAGAACCTGCGCGATGAAATCAAGGCGCTCACCGATGGCAAAGGCCCCGACGTGATTTACGACCCGGTGGGTGGCGATTTTGCCGAACCGGCATTCCGGTCGATTGCATGGCGCGGCCGCTACCTGGTGGTTGGTTTTGCCTCCGGCCCCATACCTGCGCTGCCGTTCAATCTGGCGCTGCTCAAGGGTGCATCCATCGTGGGGGTGTTTTGGGGTGACTTCGCCAGACGCGAACCGAAGGCCAACGCTGCCATGATGGCCGAGTTGGCTGGTTGGTACGCCCAGGGGAAAATCAAGCCTGTGATCGACCGGACCATGCCCATGGCTGAACTCAAGGCGGCCTACGCTCACATGGGCTCGCGCGCCGTAAAAGGCAAACTGGTGATGGTCAACCCGCACTGACGGTTCGCTCTGGCATGGCCGGCACACCTTTGTCGGCGATGTGAACACCCGCCGATCTTGCCGTCTTCAGGCGGACACCACAACGCAAAAAAAATCCCGCCGACTGCAAGCAGACGCGGGATTTTCAAATTCTGGGGTGGCTGATGGGGCTCGAACCCACGACAACAGGAATCACAATCCTGGACTCTACCAACTGAGCTACAGCCACCGCAAGCATAAATTATAGCGGCAAAGGCTCGCGCGTTTGCAGCACCAGACGCTCTAGCTCCCTGCTTTGCCCAGGACTGGCCTGGTGACCAGAATCTCGGCCTTGAAGCGGTCTTTCAGGGTGTTGTAGTAAGCCAGGCTCTCTGCGGCGGACCAAGCCTGGGCGTACTGTTCACGTCCCTGTTTGGTGACTGCTTCGGCGGGCGGCTCCGATGCCACGACCTTGTTGACCCTGACGATGGCATAGCCTTGCGCACCCAGATCCACGCCAGCAAAAACGGGCGTTGCCGGCAGCGTACCCAGATCAGCGCGAAGAGCGGCATCGACCACCTCATTGGGCAACTGCTGGGTCTGCTCGCGGGACACAACCACGGGCGCGGGCAGCACGGCGGTCGCAGGGGCGGCCTTCCAGGCGGCAAGCTTCGCCAGACCCTCCTTGCGTGCTTCCAAGGCGCCACGCTCGGCCACCCATCGCTGCCGCACCACGTCCTTGACTTCTGCAAACGGACGGGTTCGCGCCGGCGTGTACTGCACGATGCGCCCTGAAGCCAACTGGCCGGGTGCAATTTCTATCGCCTCTGTGTTGCGCTTTTTCTCAATGGCATCGGGAGAAAAAATCGCATTGAGAAACTTTGGATTGGCCAGCACACCGGTGGCCCCCGGGGCGGGTTGGCGCGACACATTGGCCGCCGTTTTCAGGTCCAGCTTCAGACGCTCGGCCAGTGGCTTCAGCGCGTCGGATTGCTCGTACACCGCGTTGGTGAAAATCTCGGCTGTTTCCGCGAATTTCTTTTGGGCCTGCTGCTTTTTCATCTCGGCTTCGAGTTCGGGCTTCATCTCTTCAAAGCTGCGCTGCTTGCCTGCCTTGATGTCGGTCAGCTTGATGATGTGGTAGCCGAAATCGGATTCCACCACGTCGCTGATGTCGCCCTTTTTCATGGCGAAGGCCGCATCTTCGAACGGCTTGACCATGGAGCCACGTGCGAAGAAATCGAGATCGCCGCCATTGGCCGCAGAGCCCGGGTCTTGCGAATTCTTGCGCGCCACATCGGCGAATGTATCGGGCGCTTTCCTCACCTGCGCGAGCAACTCGGCAGCCTTGGCCGCCGCTTTCGCGCGCTCAGCCGCTGGCGCTTTTTTGGGCGACGCGATCAGGATATGGCTGGCGCGCCGTTCCTCGGGGGTGCTCAGGCGCTAAAGGCGTTGAGTGCCAGGTCAGCATCGGCGGTGCCGGTGATGGCGCTCGCAGCAAGCGGCGCAAGAACCTGGCGCCTCGAAAGGTCGGCACGCACATTGGCCTCGAACATCTCCGGGGTGAGGTTCTGGCTGCCGAGCAGCTGCCGATAGCGCTCCATGTCGAGCGAGCCGTCGGGCCGCCGCAGCGACGCGATTTCAGGGCTTTGCTGCAACTCGCGCGCGAGCCGCTGGTCACTGGTAGTCAGCCTGAGTTTGTCGGCCGCCACGGCGATTACGCGGTCACGCACCTGGCGCTCCAGCGTGGCAAAACGCGCTTCGGGTGAGTCCAGCAGTTTGATGTCGAGCGTTGGCATCTGGGCGCGCACGCGGTCAACTTCATTCTGGTGCGCACGGTCCCACTCGGCCTGGGTGATGTCATTGCCGTCGACCCGGGCCACCGCCACGCCTTTGTCCCGGGAACGGTTGTAGCCGTCGAGGCCGAACAGTATGAAGGACGGAACGATCAGCAAAAACAGCAACGCCATCGTGACTTTGGTGTGCTTGCGAATGAAATCAAACATCTCGAATTTCCTGTACTTCCAGAACAACTGCCCGACGGGGCCGAAAACAAAAAAGGCGAACCTTGTTCGCCTTTTTTCAGTGGGTAGTGGGTTGGTGGGTGCTGACGGGCTCGAACCGCCGACCTACGCCGTGTAAGGGCGCTGCTCTACCAACTGAGCTAAGCACCCCACTTTAAACCGCTACATGGTTCCGGTCAGTTCAAAGCGTCTTTGAGCGCTTTGCCCGGACGGAACTTGGGAACCTTGGCAGCCTTGATTTTAATCGCATCACCGGTGCGCGGGTTACGGCCGGTGCGGGCAGCGCGTTTGCCGACAGCAAACGTACCGAAACCCACCAGGGACACGGAGCCTCCTTTTTTCAGCGTTGTTTTTACCGCACCGATGGTGGATTCCAGCGCGCGCGTGGCAGCCGCCTTGGAAATATCTGCATGTTTTGCAATGTGCTCAATCAATTCTGTTTTGTTCACAAGGAGCCCCTCGTTGATGAAAGTTAATCTGGCTGTCTCAAAAAATATCTCCCGGGACACCGTGATGAAGGTGTCAGCGGGAGCGGCATGTGCAGTTTTTCTGCTGAACCCATTAGAGCCATGGAGCTCCAGCGTGTCAATACAGCGTCAGGTTTTTACAGCGTGCGGACGCGGATTCTAGTCTTTTTTTCTTTTTCAAAAGCCAGGGGCGCCCGCGAGTTGTTCAATAGTTCACACTTGACAAACCAGCGCCCGGACGCAGGGGACATCAAAGGGATGCCACAGCCTCGGCGATGGCTTTGCCGACGTCGGCCGTGTTTGCGCTGCCGCCAAGGTCGGGCGTTCGAGGTGCACCGCTCTGCGGATGGAGCACTTTTTCGATCGCTGACAGGACGCCGTCGTGCGCATCCTTGTGACCCAGGAACTCAAGCATCATGGCACCACACCAGATCTGACCGATGGGGTTGGCGATGTTGCGTCCGGCGATGTCCGGGGCCGAACCGTGCACGGGCTCAAACAACGACGGGAACTTGCGCTCGGGATTGAGGTTCGCGCTCGGTGCTATGCCGATGGTGCCGGTGCAAGCTGGCCCGAGGTCGCTCAGGATGTCACCAAACAGGTTGCTGGCAACCACCACATCAAAGAAGTCTGGCCGCTGCACGAAGTGAGCGGTCAGGATGTCGATATGAAATTTATCCAGCTTGATGCCAGGGTAGGCCTTGGCCATTTCAACGACACGCTCGTCCCAGTAGGGCATGGAAATGGAAATTCCGTTCGACTTGGTAGCGCTGGTCAGATGCTTTTTGGGTCGGGTTTGTGCCAGCTCGAACGCGAACTTCAAGACACGGTCCACGCCGACGCGGGTGAAGACGGACTCCTGCAGTACAAACTCGCGTTCCGTTCCCGGAAACGCCCTGCCACCAATGCTGGAATACTCGCCCTCGGTGTTTTCCCGGACGATATAAAAATCAATCTCACCAGGTGCTCGAGCGCTCCCGTCGCGCCGCACCACGGGCGCGATGATGCCAGGCATCAGGCGTGCAGGACGCAGGTTGATGTATTGGTCAAACTCGCGGCGAAACAGCAGCAGTGAACCCCACAGCGAGGTGTGGTCGGCGATTTTCTCGGGCCAGCCGACAGCGCCAAAGTAAATGGCATCGTGCCCGCCAACAAGGTCCTTCCAGTTGTCGGGCATCATCTGGCCGTGCTTTTCGTAGTAGTCCCAGCTCGAAAA
>NCGI01000223.1 GCA_002256925.1 Polaromonas sp. 28-63-22 | reverse complement strand
GTGCTGGACTGGCTGCGGCGCCATCTGGTCGATGCCGGGCGGCAGATCGAACCACCCCGCCTGTCGGTCGAGCAGGGCGCGCGGCGCCTGACATTCCGGCTGCACCAGCGCACCGATGACGCGGCCGACAGTGGCGGCGGCGCTGACTGGCTGATCGTGATGCGTGAAATCAGCGAAGAAGCCGTGGTCGAGGCCATGAGCCTGAGCTTCAAGCTGACCGCACGCGAGGCCGAAGTGCTTTACTGGGTCGTCAAGGGAAAAATCAACCGCGACATTGCCGACATCGTGGGCGCCAGCCCGGCAACCGTCAAAAAGCATCTGGAGCGCGTGTACGCCAAGCTGGGGGTCGAAACCCGCACCGCAGCGGCCGGCATGGCCATGAACCGCATCCGGCAGCTGCATCCGCAGTTTGAGGGCTGAAGCGCCCGCCTTGCCCCATCGGCGGTTGGCGTGCGCTTTTCCGCGCAAACTGCTAGAATAAGAGATTCGGTAGCGCTCCAGCGTTTCTTATCGGAGTTCCTGCAGGTCACGCCCGCCAGAGCTTCGTTGTCAAATGCCGCGCTTCCCAGAGCCCGAAGTCACAGTACTTTGACAGTGCTTTCAGCGAGCCTCATCGCTGAACCCTCTGAGCACTGTTCCCTTTCCTGGCGAGCACTTCTCCCGACGGTACTCCCCACATGGCTCAGCCGGCCTTCCCTTTAGTGGGCCGGTTCATCCGAATACCCGTAGGCCCGTTCGCGAGCCTGTTTATTTCCTGTTTTTTTTGTGAGAGCGCCGGGACCGACCTGATGGCATCCCGGCCAGATTGTTATGAATGTTGTTGATACTCAAATAGCGGTGGGCAAGTACCTTGTCTCACCAGCCGCCAAGCGGCAAAGCGAAGGCCTTTTTGCCGCATCGGTGTCGATCCGGTCCGGCCGTGGCAGCGCCACGCACGACCGTGTGCTGCGCTTCACGGGGCTGTTTGATACCGCCGCCGCTGCGATACATTACGCCACCGAACATGCGATGGGCTGGATCCACGAACGCACGCCGCTTGCGTGCGCTTGAGGCCGCCAGCATCACGCTAAGCACTGCATTTCAACGTTAATCCGAACACCCAATTTTTTTCAAATTCCAAGGAGTCAAGTCATGGCAAAAGAAGAACTGATCGAAATGCACGGGCTGGTGGAAGAAGTGCTGCCGGATTCGCGTTTTCGCGTCACCCTCGACAACGGCCACAAGCTCGTGGCCTACACGTCCGGCAAGATGCGCAAGAACCATATCCGCATTCTGGCCGGCGACCAGGTTTCGCTGGAACTTTCTCCCTACGACCTGAGCAAGGGCCGCATCACCTTCCGTCATATCGCCGGACGCGGTCCAGGGCCAGCGCCGCGTCAGTCGCACTGAACGCAAGCGGCTGCGCGCGCCATGCGCAGCCCTACGGAGCGGACCTCCGCAGGTCCGACACTGCGGCTGCCCCGGGGTAGCCGCTTTTTTTCGTCCGTGCCGCCGCGTTGGTTGATCGCTTGATGTGGGAAGCGTCCTACCTGTTTTTGGCATTCATCCCCTGCCTGCTGCGCGCCGGGTGTGCGTACAGTCAGGTTACCGTGACGAAAGTACTTCCGCTTCCGGAAGATCATCAGCTTGTCGCGGTGCCGTCATACCCTCACGCTGCCCGACCGGGATTTTCCCAACATGTCCTCTGATCGCTCTGGAATCGCGCCCCTGATTCTGGAACGCTGGTCCTGCCCGGTTCAGCTCTTCCTTCATTGTCCGGACGTGTCCCCCGGCGCCAGCGCCGCACGGGACCGCACGTCACCACCTTGTGGAGTCCTGTCCCATGAGCCTTTCCACGCTCGTTACCTCGCAACTCAGTGAACCTTTGCGCGCGCTCGCGCTGACCGTTGAAGAAGCCGGCCCCGGCGAATTCCGATGGCGCATTCTTGAACGCCGCAGCGCGGCAGCGCCCTACGAATCATTGTGCTGCGCCGAAAGCACCTTCGCCGCCTACGACACCGCGCTGGCCACCGGTTACGGTGAGTTGCAGCGGCTGATCGGGCCGGACCTGCAGTACGGGCCGCGTGCGGACCCGGCTGCCTCGCGGCCGCACGTCAAGCTGGTGGCTTCGGCGAGTCCGGCTGCAGGCGGCAACGCCAGCGTTCTCGCCAAACGGGTCATTTCCGGGGCGACCGCAAGGCCTGACGAAGTACGCGTGTAGCCACCGACACCGACACGGAAAGCGCGCGCATCGGCAGCGTTCAGGCCGCGCCGGTAGCATTTCGTGACCTGCCTTTTCCTACAGGCAAGCTCGCAGCGAACCGACGCTGCGGCCCCGTCGGTCCTCCTACATTGAACCCAGCTGGCAATCCTGCCAGCCGTGCCTCAAACCTTAGCCCTGACAGGAAAAGGTCACGCAATTTCAAGGAGTATTTGACATGAAAGTTTCCAAATCACTGGCGTCTCTGGTGGCCGCTACGGCGGTTGCAGGCTCGATCGGCCTGGCGTATGCGCAGACAACCGACACCACGACCCCGCCAGCTGCTGCACCTGACACCAGCATGCAGAACCAGGGCACCACCGCACCCGGTGGCATGACGGCGCCCTCAGCCGCCGAGCCTGCCGGCATGCCAACGGAGCGTCCGGCCCAGGCTGACCGCAACTAGGGTCAGATCCGTCCCGGCGTCGGCGGGCCTGATCTGTCAAGAGCCCCGGCTCCATCCGATGGCGGCCGCAAGGCTTGCCGCCGCCATCGGGTTGCCACGATCCCACGACGCCTCTCCATCACGGACCTTCATTACGCCACCCGCCGTCACTGAGTGCCACCATGCCCTGGTCGTTATCCCGCACGCAACAGCAGCCTCCCGGATCGGCGGCGCCTCTTGAGGCACGGTCGGACTGGATCGACGGTGCCAGGCAGGGCGCCTTGCTGGGCCTTGCCCTGGCGGTGTTGCTGCTGCGCCCGATGTCGCCGGCTTCCACGCTTCACCATGATCAGACCGCGCTTGCGGTGGCTTCGAGCCCGCAGTTCGCTGCGCGCAGCGAGGCGGATTTTGCGTTGGAAGCACCGTCGGTGGATGCGCGTCGGCTTGCGGACTGGGTTGTCAGTTCCGGCGACAACCAGCAGCAATTTTTCGTGCTGGTCGATAAAAAAGATACCCGGGTATTTGTGTTCAACGCCGATGGCACGCTGCGCGGCGCCACCCCGGTGCTGATAGGCGCTGCGCGCGGAGACGATTCGGTGGCAGGCATCGGCAGCCGACCGATCGCGTTGGTGGCGCCGCATGAGCGCACCACACCGGCCGGCCGGTTTGTCGGCGAGCGCGGGCGCAACGCCGGCGGCGAAGACGTGGTGTGGGTGGACTACGACGCCGCCGTCTCCATGCACCGCGTGCGCGCCCATGAGCCCGCCGAGCGCCGGCTCGAACGCCTCGCGTCACCTTCCACGGAGGACAACCGGATCTCCTACGGCTGCATCAATGTGCCGGTAGCTTTTTATGAGGCCGTGCTCAAGCCCGCATTCGACGGCGGACGGGGCGCCGTGTACGTGCTGCCGGAAGTCAAGGCGCTCGACGAAGTCTTCAACGCACTGCCTGCACCAGCCCTCACGCGCAGCCCCGGGCCGGCCCGTCAAATCTGACTTCGCACTCCAGCGTCGCCGACTGGACGAAGCGCGGGGACACCGCGTTGTCGGCTATGCGACCAAGCTCGGCATAACGTCCATGCGCCTGCGTGCAGCGCGCCGCCACGCTCGTACCGTGACATTCTGCAGTGAGGTCGCTATCAAGTTGATAGCTGCTTGCGCATATTCTATAAGGGATGCGGCCATTTTTTGCTCTTGGATTCAAGCACGAAGTGCAACAAGGATTAGTTTAGCGGGTGCACTTGCAGGCTGAAGAACACCTCATGTGGAGTTCGATAGCCCAGGCATTTG
>NCGI01000012.1 GCA_002256925.1 Polaromonas sp. 28-63-22 | reverse complement strand
CGGAAACCGATACGGCTGCATCGCTTAAATATACAAATCTTCAATCGCATCAGCTACGGGGATTTTCCCCTGTGCCAGCACCGCGCGATGCTTGTCGAGACGCTTGAGATCGTAAAGATAGTTGACCATCAGGCCGTACGACTGCTTCAACCCTTTGGCTGACGGATCACCCGCCCAGTTCAGCCGTTCAATACGGGCACCATTGCCCAGGTGAAACCGCGCCACTGCATCGGCGGGCTTGCCGCCGTCCAGCGCCTGACCGAGGTAGTGCGCCGCACAGCGCAGCAGCATGTGGCGCACGAGCGATTTGTCTGGCAGGTCGGGCGCAGCGTCGGCCGCACCGAGAAACTGCGCGGCGGTGACTGACGATTCGCCGATGACGCGCGCCAGCGCAGCGCGCTCCTTGTCGGAGATCTTTTCAAGCATGGCCCCGGCATTTTTATGCAGCCAGCTCCTGAAACCCGGAATCGGCGACAACGTGACAAACACCTTGAGCCGGGGAAATTCCTGCTTCAACGTTTCGACCACGCGCTTGATCAGCGAGTCGCCAAAGCTGGTGCCGCGCAGGCCGGCCTGGGTGTTGCTGATCGAGTAAAAAATCGCTGTGGTGGCCTTGGCCAGATCCGCCGCGTCGGCCGACTCATCAAGCAGTGGCGTGATGGAATCGGCCATCTTGTCCATCAGTGCGACTTCGACAAAAATCAGCGGCTCATCGGGCAGACTGGGGTGGAAAAAGCCGTAACAGCGGCGGTCGGAGTCGAGCCTGTTTTTGACATCGGCCCAGCTGCGGATGTCATGCACCGCCTCGTACTTGATGAGCTTTTCAATCAGCGACGCCGGCGAGTCCCAGCTGATGCGGCGCAGGTCGAGAAAGCCAACGTCGAACCAGGTCGAGAACATGTATTCCATCTCGACATCAAGCGCCTGCAGGCGTTTGTCGGACTTGAGGTAGGGCAGCATTTCAGCGCGCATATCGACCAGAAACCGGATGCCTTCAGGGAAGGCGCTGATGCGCTGCAGGAGGCGCCGGCGCGGCGACACCGTGGCACGGCGAAAGCGCACTTCTGCCGCCGCTTCATCGGGCGTACCGACATGGGCGGCGTATTGCGCCTGTGCCTGCCGCACCTTCTGCGGGTCGGCGACGAATTCCTCGCTCATCAGCAGCCACATGTCCCGGCGCTCGTTCAGGGCCGCGCTGGCGTACCAGCCGGCCACGCCGCTGGCCCGCCGGCCGCCCTCGACTTCGCTCACCTGCGGATCGACGATGGCCTTGAGCTCCTGCAGCGTGCGCCGCAGCACGCGCGGCGACAGCGCTTCTTCTTTTTTTCGCAGCGTGGCCTTGAGGCGTTCGCGCGTCGAGCGGCCGCCCGGCGGCGCGGAGACCGGCGTAGAAGCTGACGCGGGCGCCGGTGTGGTCAGGGCCACTTTCGCTATGATTTCGCTAGCTGCTCGCGCAGCATTGACGGGGGCTTCAGCTTCTTTTGATACTTTCTTTGCAGCATCGGCCCGCTTCACGCCGCGGCCCAGCCAGTCGGCGGGGTTCATGCGGCCACCCGCGAGCGCTGGTTACGAGTCAGGTCGCGCAGCGCTTCACGCTGGCGCAGCAGGTGCGTGCGCATGGCGGCCTCGGCGCCTTCGCTGTCGCGGCTTTGCAGCGCGGCAAAGACCGTCATGTGTTCCGACAGGCTTTGCGTCAGCCGGCCCGGCGCATGCAGTTGCTGCAGCCGCGCCAGCTTCAGGATCTTGCGCAGGTCGGCAATCGCCATCGCCAGCCAGCGGTTGTTGGCCAGCAGGATGATGGCCTCGTGGATGGCGAAATTGGTCGCGTAGTAGTCGTTGATCCGCCCTGCTTTCGCGTGGCCGTTGAGCCGTTCGTGCAGGGTGGTCAGCGCCGCCAGGTCAGCGTCGGTGGCGCGGCGCGCCGCCTCGTAGGCGCAGCGCCCTTCAAGCAACGCAATCACCGGAAAAATATCGTCGAGATCCTGCTCGGTGACTTCGTTGACGAAGCAGCCACGACGCGGCTCGTGGCGCAGCAGCCCCTCGGCCGTCAGCACCTTCAGCGCCTCGCGCAGCGGTGTGCGCGAAATTTGCAGGCTCTCGCACAGCGCGCTTTCATCAAGAAAGCTGCCCGGCGCCAACAGACCGGCAAAGATCTGCTCGCGCAGCGTGCCGGCAACTTCCTGATGCAATGAATTCTGGACCAGACGCATGACACCCACTTCCTGTTCTTGGTTTAACCGAAATGAACTGAACTGACTTGACTTGAGTGACATCAACTTGAACCGGGTCGATCCGCCCGTGCAAAAACCGCACCTGCCAGCCTGACCGCCAAGCATCAACTTTTCCGTAATTTTTGATAATTATCTGTAATTATGCAGAATTCAAAGGGGTAAATCAAGCCTTTCCAGGAGGCATGACATCAGGCAAAACCAGAACCAAGCGTTGACCCTTGCTCAGGCTCGATGAAGTCTTGATTTCCATGCGGGCCGGGCTCGTCAAAGGCCAGGGAACCCCTTCGACACGCGCAGGGCGAAGGGTTCACAGGTCAAACGGCGGGATCACCAGCCGCATTGCAACCGCGCGCACCAAACGGCATTGCAACCGACCGTCGGCAGCGTCGGTCCGGCGTTTACGATGCTATTGAATAGATAGCTGCTGGCGCAGGTATTACCTGGGCTGCGGACGCTTTGAAGCCCATATCCAGAGCCAGGCGCCGGCGATGATCATCGGCACACCGAGCCATTGACCCATGCTCATGCCCAGCGCCAGAATGCCCAGGAAGTCGTCGGGCTCGCGGAAAAACTCGGCAATGAACCGGAACACGCCGTAGCCCACCAGAAACGCACCCGACACCTGCCCCATCTTGCGGGGCTTGCGCGCATACAGCCACAGCAGCACGAACAGCAGCATGCCTTCGAGCAGGAACTGATAAATCTGCGACGGGTGGCGCGGCAGCATCGAGCCGCTGTTCTTGAACACCATGCCCCACGGCAAATCCGGGCTGCTGAAGCGCCCCCACAACTCGCCGTTGATGAAATTGCCCACCCGCCCGGCCGCCAGTCCGGTCGGCACGCAGGGCGCGATGAAATCCATCACCTGCAGCCAGGGCCGCTTGCGGCTATGGGCAAACCACCACTGCGACACCAGCACACCCAAAAGGCCGCCATGAAAGCTCATGCCGCCCTGCCAGACGTACAAAATCTCCAGCGGATGCGCCGCGTAGTAGGCGGGTTTGTAGAAAAGGCAGTACCCCAGCCGCCCGCCAATCACCACGCCCATCACACCCAGGAAAAGAATATCTTCGATATCCCTGCGCGACCAGGCGCCCGGCCCGGTGATCGACGCATACGGCTCATGCCGCAGGCGCAGCGTGGCCAGAAAATAAAAGAGGCCGAAAGCTGCGAGGTAGGTCAGGCCGTACCAGTGAATGGCCACCGGGCCGATCTGCAGCGCGATGGGGTTGATTTCAGGATAAATAAGCATGCCGGTATTTTGCACGCAATGGTTTGGCAGCCAGCGCGCTCAGCGCGCCTGCGCGGCGCCCTCCTACGTCCGAACTACCCCGCCGCTCTGCAGCGATGCACCGACACAGGCCACAAACCGCTGCAGCGCGGGATTCGTGCGCAAAGCGGACCAGACCAGGCTGGTCTCGCATTTCGGCACCGGTACAAGGCCAGGCTGCTCACCCGGGGCGGCAGCCGGCGGCCCCGCAGCCATGGGCCGCCGTGATCGGGGCGCGGGCAGGCTGCGGTACACCACGCCGGGCCGCTGAAACTGGCAGACGCTCTCGGGCACCCAGGCCACGCCCAGCCCGGCCGACACCAGGTTCACGATGGTCTGCATCTGGATCGCCTCCTGCGCGACCTGCGGGAGGCGGCCCGAGGCGTGGTACATCGCAAACACCGCGTCATGCAGCGACGGTGCAATGCGGCGCGGAAAGATCACCAGCGGCTGCTCGAGCACCTTGCCCAGCGCCAGTGACCGGGCCGTGGCCAGCACATGCTGCTCGGGCAGGGCCAGTACCAGCGGATCGCTTGCAATCAGCAGCCGGTGCAGGCCCGCTGGCGCAAAGCCGGGCGAATGGAGCATGAAGCCGGCCTCGATCTCGCCGCGCTCAAGCAGTTGCAACTGCACATCGCCGGTGGCCTCGATGAGTTCGAGCACCACGTTCGGGCACTCGTGCCGAAACGCCTGCACCCATTGCGGCAGCAGCGTAAAACCGACGGTGGACACAAACGCCAGGCGCAGACGGCCGGCACGCCCGTCTGCGCTGGCGCGCGCCACCAGCGGCAAGGCCCGGGCGCGGGCCAGCAGTTCCCGCGCCTCGGGCACCAGTGCCTGGCCGGCCAGCGTTAGCTGCACGCGCCGCTTGGTGCGATCAAACAGCCGCACGCCCAACACCCGTTCAAGCTGCGCGATGGCCTGCGTCAGCGGCGGCTGCGTCATATGGAGCCCCAACGCAGCGCGGCCGAAGTGAAGCGCCTCGGCCACGGCAAGAAACTGCCGCCACAGCCGCAGTTCAATCAACGGCTCCGGCGGGAGTTGGGGATCGTCGACGGCATCGTTCATATGCCGTGCATATTAATACGACTTGAATAAAGGATTGGAAAGAATCAGTTCAAACACGCATACTTTGCGTTCCGACTAACCTCCTCGCGAGAAACCCCATGCCTGCACAACCTGTCATTCCCATCGTTTTGAATCCCCGCAGCAAAAACATCACCGAAGGCAAGTCGCGCGCGCCGAATCGCTCGATGTACTACGCGATGGGCTACGAAGAAGGCGACTTCAAAAAGCCGATGATTGGCGTGGCGAACGGCCACAGCACCATCACGCCCTGCAACAGCGGCCTGCAAAAACTCGCCGACGCGGCCATCCACGCCATTGAGGAAGCCGGCGGCAACGCGCAGGTGTTCGGCACACCGACCATTTCCGACGGTATGGCCATGGGCACCGAAGGCATGAAGTATTCGCTGGTCAGCCGCGAAGTCATATCCGACTGCATCGAAACCTGCGTGCAGGGCCAGTGGATGGACGGCGTGCTGGTAGTTGGTGGCTGCGACAAGAACATGCCGGGCGGGCTGATGGGCATGCTGCGCGCCAACGTGCCGGCCATCTACGTCTATGGCGGCACCATCCTGCCGGGCCACTACAAGGGCAAGGACCTGAACATCGTCAGCGTGTTCGAAGCCGTCGGTGAGAACGCCGCTGGCCGCATGAGCGACGAAGA
Source organism: Polaromonas sp. 28-63-22 (assembly GCA_002256925.1). Lineage (GTDB taxonomy): Bacteria > Pseudomonadota > Gammaproteobacteria > Burkholderiales > Burkholderiaceae_C > Polaromonas. The sequence continues at coordinate 15,245 of NCGI01000012.1, read as the reverse complement.
CCTGCTGCAGATCGAGCGCCGCGCCATTCCCGGCACCGGCAGCTGCGGCGGCATGTACACGGCCAACACCATGTCCAGCGCGTTTGAGGCGCTCGGCATCTCGCTGCCTTACTCCAGCACCATGGCGAACCCGCACGACGAGAAAATGAACTCGGCCAGCGAGTCAGCCCGGGTGCTGATTGAAGCGGTGAAAAAAGACATCAAGCCGCGCGATATCGTGACGAAAAAAGCGATTGAAAACGCCGTGGCCGTGATCATGGCGACCGGCGGCTCGACCAACGCCGTGCTGCACTTTCTGGCGATTGCGCACACCGCCGGCGTCGAATGGACGATTGACGACTTTGAGCGCGTCCGCGTGCGCACGCCCGTGCTGTGCGATTTGAAGCCCTCCGGCAAATACCTGGCGGTGGACCTGCACCGCGCCGGCGGCATCCCGCAGGTCATGAAAACGCTGCTGACCGCCGGCCTGCTGCATGGCGATTGCCTCACCATCACTGGCCAGACGATCGCCGAGGTGCTGAAAGACGTGCCTGACGCACCGCGTGCCGACCAGGACGTGATCCGGCCCATCGACAAGCCGATGTACGCGCAGGGCCACCTGGCGATTCTGAAAGGCAATCTGTCACCCGAAGGCTGCGTCGCCAAAATCACCGGCCTGAAGAACCCGGTCATCACCGGCCCGGCGCGCGTGTTCGATGACGAGCAGTCGGCGCTGGCGGCGATTCTGGCCGGCAAGATCGTTGCGGGTGACGTGATGGTGCTGCGCTACCTCGGCCCCAAGGGCGGCCCCGGCATGCCGGAAATGCTGGCCCCGACTGGCGCACTGATCGGCGCCGGCCTGGGCGAAAGCGTCGGCCTGATCACCGACGGACGTTTTTCGGGCGGCACCTGGGGCATGGTGGTGGGTCACGTCGCGCCTGAAGCGGCCGCCGGGGGCAACATCGCGTTCATCCACGAAGGCGACTCGATCACCATTGATGCACGCAAGCTGGTGCTGCAGCTCAACGTCAGCGACGAAGTGCTGGCGCAGCGCAAGGTCGGTTGGAAGGCGCCCCTGCCGCGCTACACGCGCGGCGTGCAGGCCAAGTTCGCCTTCAACGCATCAAGCGCCAGCAAGGGCGCGGTGCTGGACGATTACTGATCGTTGTGGGAGAAGCGTAGGCACGCTATGCAATTGATAGCTGCCTGCGCAGGTATATCGTGGGCTAGCGGCAATACAAGTCACTTAAGAACCACCTGCATAACCCCCTGCGGGCTGTGATCAGGCGGGCTCGGGCGGTCAGCCTGCCACAGGCCCGCCAGAGTTATGCAGAGGGTCCTTGACCGTTCGCCCTGAGCTTGTCGAAGGGTCTTTACCGTGCAACCAGGCTTCGACAGGCTCAGCCCGAACGGGTTGTAGAGTTTTCAGCAGCCTACTTGCGCTTCTTCGGCAGCATACCCATGGCGGCGCGTTGCTTCTCGATGCGCTCTTTTTTGCGCAGGTCCATCTTGTCCATCTCTTTTTGCTTGGTGTAGCCGGTGCTGTCAGCCCAGGCCCACCAGGCTGCGGCAAGCGGAAACGGAATCAGCACCACCCACCAGCTCCAGTTGGCCAAAGGTCCGATTTCAAGGTATTTCAGCACCAGGCCCGCAAGGCCCAAAAAAAGCAGATACATCGCGCGCTCCTGGATATGTCGTCGCCACTTTGCAGCATCTTTACAGGCCTTTCCCGCCCGGCGCGGGTCAACCGGCATCACTACAATGGCGTTGAAGAACTGTACCCGAATCCATCGAGCCGACGACCATCCCTTAGAAGGACAATCCATGAAACGACTTTTCCCAGCAATCGCTCCCGCACTCGTTGTGGCAGTGGCCGGCCTCACGGCGGCTGCTCCCGCGCTGGCTGATCTGCAGTTGGCAACGGCCAAAAACTGCATGGCGTGCCACGCCATCGACAAGAAACTGGTGGGGCCGTCGTACAAGGACATCGCCGCCAAATACGCCGGTCAAAAAGACGCTGTGGACAAGCTGGCCAACAAGGTGATGAAAGGCGGTTCAGGCGTCTGGGGCCCGGTACCCATGCCGGCCAATACCCAGGTGACGCCCGACGAAGCCAACAAGCTCGTGGCCTGGATCCTGACCCAGAAATAATTTTTCGGCCAGGCAGCGCACCGCGCTGTCCCCATGCAAAAAGCCCGTCCATCGACGGGCTTTTTTTGTAAATATCCGGCACACAGAGACCGGATTTCAGCGAAGGGTCGGGTTAAAGATTCTCGGAAAGCTGCTCCAGGATGGCCGGATTTTCGAGCGTCGAGGTGTCTTGCGGCGTGGTTTCGCCCTTGGCGATGCCGCGCAGCAGACGCCGCATGATTTTGCCGCTGCGGGTTTTGGGCAGGTTGTCGCCGAAGCGGATGTCTTTCGGTTTGGCAATCGGGCCGATTTGCTTGCCGACCCAGTCGCGCAGTTCCTTGGCAATCGCCTTGGCCTCGTCGCCGGTCGGGCGTGAACGCTTGAGCACGACGAAAGCAACAATTGCCTCGCCGGTCAAATCGTCGGGCCGTCCGACCACTGCGGCTTCAGCCACCAACGTGGTGTGCGCCACCAATGCCGATTCGATTTCCATCGTGCCCATACGGTGGCCCGACACGTTCAGCACATCGTCGATACGGCCGGTGATGCGGAAATAAGCGTTGTCGATGTTGCGCACCGCGCCGTCGCCAGCAAGGTACATGGCACCACCCATCTCTTCGGGGAAGTAGCTCTTCTTGAAGCGCTCGGGGTCGTTCCAGATACCGCGGATCATCGATGGCCACGGCCGCTTGACGACCAGCAAGCCGCCCGAGCCATTGGGCACATCGCGGCCGGTTTCATCGACGATCGCCGCCATGATGCCGGGCAGCGGCAGCGTGCAGCTACCAGGCACCAGCGGCGTGGCGCCGGGCAGCGGCGTGATCATGTGGCCGCCGGACTCGGTTTGCCAGAAGGTATCGACAATCGGGCAGCGCTCGCCGCCGACGTGCTTGTAGTACCACATCCAGGCTTCCGGGTTGATGGGCTCGCCCACCGTGCCCAGAATGCGCAGGCTGCTCAGGTCCGAGCGCGCCGGATGAACTTTTTCGTCGCCCTCGGCCGACTTGATCAGGGAGCGAATCGCCGTCGGCGCGGTGTAGAAAATGCTGACCTTGTGTTTTTCGATCATCTGCCAGAACCGGCCGGCATTCGGAAAAGTTGGAATGCCCTCGAAGATGACCTGGGTGGCGCCGGCTGCCAACGGGCCGTAGGCGACGTAGGTGTGGCCGGTGATCCAGCCAATGTCGGCGGTGCACCAGAACACGTCGTCTTTTGCCAAGTCAAAGGTCCAGTCCATCGTGAGCTTGGCCCACAGCAGGTAGCCGCCCGTGCTGTGCTGCACGCCCTTGGGTTTGCCGGTCGAGCCGGAGGTGTAGAGGATGAACAGCGGGTGCTCGGCGCCGACAAATTCAGGCGCGCATTCGGGCGCTGCCCTGGCGGTGACTTCATGCATCAGGCTGTCGCGGCCGGCCACCATGTTGCACGCAGTGGGTGTGCGCTGGTACACGATGACGTTCTTGATCGACTCGCAGCCGCCCATCGCAATGCCTTCGTCCACGATGGCTTTGAGCGGCAACTCCTTGCCGCCGCGCAACTGGAAGTTGGCGGTGATGACCGCAACGGCGCCGGCGTCCTGAATGCGTTCCTGCAGGCTCTTGGCCGAAAAGCCGCCGAACACCACCGAGTGCGTGGCGCCGATGCGCGCGCAGGCCTGCATGGCGACCACGCCTTCGACCGTCATCGGCATGTAGATGACGACGCGGTCGCCTTTCTTGATACCCATGGCCTTGAGCGCGCTGGCAAACTGGCTGACTTTGGCGTGCAGTTCCTTGTAGGTGACGTTGGTGACCTTGCCGTCGTCGCTCTCGAAGATGATGGCTTTCTTGTTTTCCGTCGGCGTGCCCAGATGGCGGTCGAGGCAGTTGAAGCTGGCGTTCAGTTCACCGTCGGCAAACCACTTGTAAAACGGCACATTGGATTCGTCGAGCACCTGCGTGAAGGGCTTTTTCCAGGTCAGGTTTTCCCGTGCCAGCCGGGCCCAGAAGCCTTCGAAGTCGGCCTCGGCCTCGGCGCACAGGGCGTTGTACGCAGCCATGCCCGAAATGCGCGCCGCCTTGACGGTGGCCGGTGTCGGTGGGAACACGCGGTTCTCAACCAGTACGGACTCAATGCTGGAACTTGACGAGGTCATCTTCTTTGTCTCCTGTTAGTCATGGAATGCGTGGTACTGTCAATCGCGGCACTTACAAGCCACTGACTGGCACGAACCTTACAATTTACACGCAGTGCGGCCTGGCAGCAGGCGTCGCCCCAAGAAACCCACCTTTTTTCCCGTACCACCATGTCTGAACCTACTCGTCCCGTCGTTCCTCCCCTGCGTCCGATTCCCCGTTTCATTTTTGCCAGCCGCTGGCTTCAGCTGCCGCTGTATGCCGGGCTGATCGTGGCCCAGGCGGTGTACGTGTACAAATTCCTGCTGGAGCTTTTGCATCTGGTCGAGGCCGCCTTCGGCAGCAAGACTGCCCTGGAGGCGCTGGTCACGAGCATTGGCTACAAGGCCAGCGTGCCGATCACCTCATTGAACGAGACCGTGATCATGCTGGTGGTGCTGGCACTGATCGACGTGGTGATGATCTCCAATCTGCTGATCATGGTGATCGTGGGCGGCTACGAAACCTTCGTCAGCCGCATGGACCTCGAAGGCCACCCCGACCAGCCCGAGTGGTTGAGCCACGTGAACGCGTCGGTGCTCAAGGTCAAGCTGGCCACGGCCATCATCGGCATCAGCTCGATCCACCTGCTGAAAACCTTCATCAATGCCGACAACTACACCGACCGCGTACTGATCGCGCAAACAGGGATTCACATCACCTTCCTGCTGTCGGCCATTGCGATTGCCTACACCGACAAGCTGATGTCAGGCAGTGCGCCGCAAAAGCACTAAGACGCCGGCACAGCGACTTTTTACAAGCGTTTTAGCCCTGCAGCCCTGGTAAAACCTGCGCGCGCAGCTATTTATTTGGTAGCGCCTCGCCCGCGTTCAGCGCGCCGCCGGAGTCCTGCTGCCCCTGAGAAGCATCAGACTGCCCAGCACGCCCGCCAGCAGCGAACCGCCGAGCACGCCAATCTTGAGCTGCGTTTCATAGTCGGCGCCCTGCCCCTGAAAAGCCAGGCCGCCGATGAAAAGACTCATGGTGAAGCCCACACCGCACAGCACGCAAACGCCGAAAAATGGATGCCAGCCCGCCCCGGCCGGCAGGCGAGCCCCCGCGAACCTGATCAACAGCCACGACGCACCGAACACGCCCACGGCCTTGCCCAGAACCAGACCGGCAGCAATGCCCAGTGGCACCGATTCAAGCAGGGTGCCGGGCGTCACGCCCTGCAGCGACACGCCGGCGTTCGCAAACGCAAACATCGGCAGCACCACAAACGCCACCCAGGGGTGCAGGGCATGCTCGGCGCGGGACAAAGGCGAGCCTCCCTTGCCGTCGTCAAGCGGGATGGCCAGCGCCGTGATGACGCCAGCCAGCGTGGCATGAATGCCCGACTTGTAGACGAACACCCAGATCACCAAACCCACCAGCACATACGGACCGATGGCCATGACGCGCAGCCGGTTCAGCAACAGTAGCACGGCGGCACCAGCGCCCGCGCCCGCCAGGGCGCTGAGCGAGAGGCTGTCGGTGTAGAAAAAAGCGATGATCAAAATCGCTCCGAGGTCGTCCATGATGGCCACCGCCGTCAGAAACACCTTCAGCGATGCCGGTACGCGGCTACCGAGCAGCACCAGAATGCCCAGCGCAAACGCGATGTCGGTGGCGGCCGGTATCGCCCAGCCGCGCAACGCCACGGCGTCGCCCGCGTTGATCGCCGTGTAGATGAGCGCCGGCATCAGCATGCCGCCCAGCGCTGCGCCCGCCGGCAGCAGCGCCTGGCGGACTGACGCCAGTTCGCCCTTGAGCAGTTCGCGCTTGATCTCCAGCCCGACCAGAAAAAAGAACACCGCCATCCAGAGGTCGTTGACCCAGTGCAGCAGCGACTTGGATAGCACCAGCCAGTCGCCGCCCACGCGCAATTCGCCCGGCCAGTCGCGAAAGGCGGTGTAGGCGCCGCTCCACGGCGAGTTGCTGATCACCAGCGCCAGCGCGGCGGCGAGCGCCAGCACCACGCCGCCCATCGACTGGGATTCGATGAATTGATCGAGGTTGCGTTTGACCGCCTTGAGCATGTGTGGGTATTCAGAAAAGAAGTGGAGCGAAGCGAGGGATCGACCCCCAAAAGTTTAGCAGCCAAGCCGGACGGCCACGACGGCGGGACTCCGGCCTTTCTGTAGGCCAAATACGACTGCAGCCCATATAAGACGTGCGCAAGCAGCTATCAAACTAATAGCGACTGTCTCGCGATGCAGGCCTGCCCACCATGTCGGCTGGCACCACCCACTGGTCGAACTGCGCCGCCGTCACGTACCCGGACGCGAGTGCTGCTTCGCGCAGGCTGCTGCCTTCCTTGTGCGCCTTCTTGGCGATGAAGGCGGCCTTGTCGTAGCCAATGTGCGGGTTCAGGGCGGTCACCAGCATCAATGAACCCGCCACCAGTTCGGCGATACGCTCGCGATTCGGTGCAATGCCGACCGCGCAGTGATCGTTGAAGCTCACCATGCCATCGGCCAGCAGCCGCACGCTCTGCAAGAAATTGTGCGCAATCATCGGCCGGAAGACGTTCAACTCGAAGTTGCCCGACGCGCCGCCGACATTGATCGCCACGTCGTTGCCGAACACTTGCGCGCAGAGCATCGTCATGGCTTCGCTTTGCGTCGGGTTGACCTTGCCGGGCATGATGGACGAGCCCGGTTCATTTTCAGGAATGCTCAGCTCGCCGATGCCGCTGCGCGGGCCACTGGCGAGCCAGCGGACGTCGTTGGAGATTTTCATCAGGCTCGCGGCCAGCGTTTTGAGCGCACCGTGTGCATGCACCAGTGCGTCGCAACTGGCCAGCGCTTCAAACTTGTTGGGTGCCGTCACGAAGGGCAGGCCCGTGAGCTGCGCGATCTCTGCGGCGACCTTCTCGGCATAGCCTGCCGGCGCATTCAGCCCGGTGCCCACCGCCGTGCCACCCAGCGCGAGTTCGAGCAGGTGCGGCAATGCATCGCGCACATGCTTTTCGCCATGGTCGAGTTGCGCCGCGTAGCCCGAGAACTCCTGGCCCAGCGTCAGCGGCGTGGCGTCCTGCAGATGCGTGCGGCCGATCTTCACGATGGCGTCAAAATCCTGCGCCTTCTGCGCCAGCGTGGCGCGCAATTTTTCAATCGCCGGCAGCAGCCTGCGCGTAATCGCCGTGACCGCCGCCACATGCATCGCCGTCGGGAACACGTCGTTCGACGACTGGCTGCGGTTTACGTCGTCGTTCGGGTGCACCCGCCTGCCCTCACCCCGCGCGCCCCCCATCAACTCGCTGGCGCGGTTCGCCAGCACTTCGTTGACGTTCATGTTGGTCTGCGTGCCGGAACCGGTCTGCCACACCACCAGCGGAAACTCGTCCGCGTGCTTGCCGGCGATCACTTCGTCGGCGGCGGCGACGATGGCGTCTGTTTTGGCGCTGTCCTGCAAGCCAAGCGCATGGTTGACCCGCGCGGACGAGCGCTTGATCTGCGCCAGCGCATGAATGATCTCGCGCGGCTGGCGCTCGCCCGAAATGTCAAAGTTGAGCAGCGAGCGCTGGGTTTGCGCGCCCCACAGCTTGTCGGCGGGCACGTCAATCGGGCCCAAGGTATCGCGTTCGATGCGTATGGTCATGGCAGCCTCGTGGGTGGGTAACGCACGTGCCAGTATGCGCGAGAACGCCGGGCGGGCGCTATCAACGGCCCGGCAGTTTGAGCCTCACGTTGAAGGGCCGCACGGGCGGCCCTTGCTGAGCTTGCCTTTGCACCCTGGCCAATAGCGGGTAGCGAACGGCGAAAGCGCTAAAGCAAATCAGCGCACGACGCTGTAATTGACCGGCACCCAGGTGAAGACCTTGCCGCTGGCGCGCACATGTCCCACGCCCGGGAAGGCAATGTGCGAGGCCGCCACCAGGTAGCCGCCTTTGGCCGCGTCTGCATAGGCGCGTTTGCGGGCGGCAGCGGCCTGTTTGGTGTCAGCGTCGAATTGAATCGTCACCGACGGGTCATCGAACTGCACGGCAGCGACGTGAACCAGGTCGCCCCACAGCACGAGCTTCTGGCCTTTGCTTTCCACCACGTAGGTGCTGTGCCCTGGCGTGTGGCCGTGCGTGGCCATCGCCTTGACGCCGGGCACCAGGTCGGTCGCGCCATCAAACGGGGAGAACTTGCCGGCTTTGACATAGGGATTGAGCGACGCCATGGCGCCCTGAAAGAAGCCTTTGGAATCGGCTGGCGCCTTGTCGAGATTGGCCTGGCTGAGCCAGAAGTCGGCATCGTGCTTGTCGGCGCGCACGGTGGCGTTCGGAAACGCCATTTTCTCGCCGTCCATCAGCCCGCCCACGTGGTCAGGATGCATGTGCGTGATGTAGATCTCGTCCACCTGCTCGGGCTGGTAGCCCGCCGCTTTCAGATTGGCCGCCAGGTTGCCGAGGGTGGGCCCGAACAGCTTGGCAGCGCCCGTGTCAATCAGCACCAGCTTGCTGCCGGTGTTGATGAGGTAGCCGTTGACGGAGGTTTCAAGCGGGGCCGATTCAAACGAACGGGCCAGCGCCTTGCGGGTTTTGGCAGGGGTGGTGTTGGTCAGCAACTTGTCAACCGGCAGGTTCACGGTGCCGTCCGACAGCGCGGTCACTTCGAAATCACCGAGCATCATGCGGTAAAAGCCGGGCGCCGATGTTTTGACCATGGGTGCCGCAGCGTGGGCGGTACCCAGGGTCGCCACGCCCATCGTGCTGGCCGTGAATGCCGCCAGAAAAGCGACGCGAAGTACGGTATGTTTGATTTTCATGGCTAACTTTTTTGGGAGCTTGGGAACATGCCACTGACCTGCAAGCCGCACCAACGCGGGCGAGCGCAGGTTGCCGGGCTTTCACCACGGCGGCCTGGGCTCCATGCAGGACACGCGCAATTTATCGCAAGTGGTGGATTCTGGTGTGACGCCCTGACCAAGACCTCCGCAGCGTGCGGGTCAACACGACAGGTCGGGGATAATTCGTCGAGCCCGCATTTCAGACATCACACGGACCACCATGACCACCACCACCATCCAGCAAGCCCACCTGATCGAGTCGGTTTCCGCAGCGCTGCAGTACATCAGCTACTACCACCCGGCCGACTACATCGCCCATCTGGCGCGCGCCTATGAACGCGAAGCCAGCCCGGCCGCCAAAGACGCGATTGCGCAAATTTTGACCAACAGCAAGATGAGCGCCACCGGCCACCGGCCAATCTGCCAGGACACCGGTATCGTCAACGTGTTTGTCAAGGTCGGCATGGATGTGCGCTGGGAAGGTTTCACCGGCACATTCGAAGACGCGATTAATGAGGGCGTGCGCCGTGGCTACAACCACCCCGACAACACCCTGCGCGCCTCCATCGTGGCCGACCCGCAGTTCGACCGCAAGAACACCAAAGACAACACGCCAGCCGTGATCAACACCTGCCTGGTGGCAGGCAACAAGGTGGACATCACCGTCGCGGCCAAGGGCGGCGGCAGCGAGAACAAAAGCAAACTGGTCATGCTGAACCCCGGTGATTCGGTGGTGGACTGGGTGCTGAAAACCGTGCCGACGATGGGCGCCGGCTGGTGCCCGCCCGGCATGCTGGGCATCGGCATTGGCGGCACCGCCGAAAAAGCGGTGTTGATGGCGAAAGAAAGCTTGATGGACGACCTCGACATGTATGCGCTGCAGGCCAAATCGGCCAAGGGCGACAAGCTGAGCAAGGTCGAAGAACTGCGGCTCGAACTGTATGAAAAAGTCAACGCCCTCGGCATCGGTGCGCAGGGCCTGGGCGGCCTCACCACCGTGCTCGACATCAAGATCAAGATGTACCCGACGCACGCGGCCAGCAAGCCGGTGGCGATGATTCCGAACTGCGCCGCCACGCGCCACGCGCACTTCGTGCTCGACGGCAGCGGCCCGGTTTACCTGGACCCGCCGTCACTCGATTTATGGCCGAACGTGAACTGGGCGCCCGACTACCAGCAGAGCAAAAAGGTCGACCTGAACACGCTCACGCCTCTCGACGTCGCCAGCTGGAAACCCGGCCAGACCCTGCTGCTGAGCGGCAAGATGCTGACCGGCCGCGACGCCGCGCACAAACGCATCGCCGACATGTTGGCCAAAGGCGAAAAGCTGCCGGTGGACTTCACCAACCGCGTGATTTACTACGTCGGCCCGGTCGATCCGGTCAAGGGCGAAGCCGTCGGCCCGGCCGGCCCCACGACAGCGACGCGCATGGACGGCTTCACCGAAATGATGCTGGCGCAGACCGGCCTGATTGCGATGATCGGCAAGGCCGAACGCGGCCCGGTCGCCATCGAAGCCATCAAGAAACACAAAAGCGCGTATCTGATGGCCGTGGGCGGCGCCGCGTATCTGGTGTCCAAAGCCATCAAGCACGCCGAAGTCGTTGGCTTTGCCGACATGGGCATGGAAGCGATTTACGAGTTTGACGTGGTGGACATGCCCGTGACGGTGGCGGTCGATGCGGGCGGCACCAGCGTACACAACACCGGGCCGGCGGAATGGCAGCAACGAATTGCCGAATCGGTGAAGACTGGGGAGTTCAAGGGGATTGCAGTGGCTGCGGGTTGAGTTTGGTTTGTCGGCGACACCATTGGCCACCGTTTTGCACCGCATGCGCGTGAAAATTCGCACTTTCGGTGCAAATCATTTAAAATCATGGGCTTATGGTTTATGAAAAGCATCAGTATCTGCCGTTTTCGAGCGACGCGCAACGCATGGCGGCCAATCTTGAACAGGCTTACAGTTTCTGGCTAAGCGCTCGACAATCACTGCAGAAGCTGCCAGCGTCAATGTACTGGGCCGAACGCTCAGGCAGTCAGTACCTGTACGTCAAACAGAACGGGACGGACAACGGCACCAGCCACGGCGTGCGAAGCCCAGAAACCGAGCAGACGTTTGCATCGTTCACCGAAGAGAAAAAAGAGGCGCTGGAGCGCGCAGCCTCCGCAGACGCGCTGATCCAAACCCGTTCAACGCTGTATCGCCGCTTGCGGATGCCCACGCTGCCCGACAAGCAGGCTGAAATCCTGCGCAAGCTGGATATTGAAGGTTTGCTGGGCACTGACCTGATGGTCGTGGGGACGAACGCATTTTCTGGCTACGAATGGGCCGCCAACGCCATCTTTCCGGCCGGCAATGAAGAAACGCAAGACTTTGACTTGACGTGGTGCCGGGACACGCCGGCGTCGTTGACCTTCGCAGGGACTGACTTTGAGAAAAAAACGCGCAAAACCCTTTTCAGCGTTTTAAGAAGCATCGACCCCAGCTACAAAATCAACCCGCGCAAGCCCAATCAGGCGATGGACGCCGACGGCTACGAGGTCGAGCTTTTGGCGGCTCCCAGCTGCCACCCGCTGCCAAAAGCAGAAGCCTTCGCGCCCATGCAGACATTGATCGAGCAGGAATGGCTGTTACTGGGTAGCCCGGTCAGCGCGGTCGTCGCCACCGAACGCGGCAGGGCTTGCCCGCTGACGGTACCCGACCCCCGCTTCATGGGCCTGCACAAGCTCTGGCTGGCCGACAAACCCGAGCGCAACCCCGTCAAGCGCGACAAAGACCGCAGGCAAGGCGATGTACTGCTCGACGCCGTGCGCCACTTCATGACAGCGAGCCACCCGCTCAACGTTGATTTTCTGTTCTCAGTACCCGACGACCTCAGACCGACCTTCGACGTATGGTGCGCCGCGCGCCAGTTCATCCCCGCCGCATGAAAGCCCCCATCGGCGTTTTCGATAGCGGCATCGGCGGCCTGAGCGTTTTGAAGGCGCTGCGGGCCGCGCTACCGCACGAAGACTTCATCTACCTCGCCGACAACGGCCACGCGCCGTACGGCGAGCGCGACACGGCTCATGTGCTGGCGCGGTCACGGGCTGTCACGCAGTACCTGGTCGGGCAGAACATCAAAGCACTGGTGGTGGCCTGCAACACGGCCACGGCGGCCGCCATCGATCTGCTGCGCGCCGAACACCCTCACCTGCCCATCATTGGCGTCGAGCCGGCGGTGAAGCCGGCCGTCGCGCTCAGCAAGACCGGCCGCATCGGCGTGATGGCCACACGCAGCACGCTGGCCAGCGCGCGCTTTCAAACGCTGCTGGCCGCGCAGGCAGGCCTTGCGCAGTTTGTGCTGCAACCCTGCGACGGCCTGGCAGACGCCATCGAACGCGGCGCCAGCATCGCAGACGCTACAGAACTCATAGCTGCCTGCGCAAGTAATACCGGGGCTATGGGCCTTTTTGGCACTCAACCCGGGCGTATCGACACGCTGGTGCTGGGCTGCACGCACTATCCGTTCGTCAGCGAGCATCTGCAGGCGCTGGTGGGCGCGGATGTGACGCTGGTTGAAAACGGTGAGGCTGTAGCGCGGCAGGCGCAGCGTTTGCTGCACGCAGCCGCAGGCAACCTCGGCCCGGCAGTCACTGGTCCCAGCCGCGTCAGGCTGATCACTACAGGCGATGCGCAGACCCTGAAGGCGGCTGCGGCGCATTGGCTGGCGCTGCGTGAGCCGGTTGAGTTGCTACAGATTTAATAGCTGCTGGCGCAGTTACTACGTGGGCCGGAGGCCTAAAACGTGTTCAAAAAAACCCTCAATTTCTTATGGGTCCGGTTGGCGGTCAAACCAGTAAGTAATACAGTAGCGGTGCAAACGGCTAAATCTCGTATTATGGTAATTCTACTCTGACCCTTATTTTTCCTCTCTGACCCTTATCCCTTATTTCTCTGACAGCCTTCAGGCTGCGAGGCATTGACGGCGGCGCGGTGTGGGATGGCGGCTCCTTCCGCGCCGCCGGCGGTGAGCCTTACGTTTTCAGCCGCGGCGAAGTCATTTTCAAACCCGTGCGCTTCTGGAAAAGCCCGCTCACCCAAACCACCTACCCGGTCGAGTGGATCGTTCGCACCCCCGCAGACTTATACACCGTCAAAGCCGTCATCGACAACCAGGAACTCGACAGCCGCCAGTCCACCGGCGCGATTTACTGGGAAGGTTTGAGCGACCTGATCGATAGCAACGGCAAGCGGGTTGGGCGCGGGTATCTGGAGATGACGGGGTATGCGTCGCCGCTGGGGTGTGATGGGGGCTGGCAGCTCACGCCACATGTGTTTATCGATGGTCAGTTGATGACTAATTTTGGGCCAGTAGCTGGCGACCGGACTCCGCATGCCGCCGCCGTTTAAGTCTGATGGCGGCTATTGACATTTCTGAACTATCTGCCAAATTGCCAACATCGAATGCTACGATCTGACTGGACTACTTTTCGATGGTCGTCTTCAGCGTCAACGAGACGATGGTTTGGACGAGAACCAATGAAGATCGATGGCGACATTTCTGCACAACATTCATTCGGTGGATACGGGAGGCACAGATGAAAAAGCTATTTATCTTTTCCCTTTTTTTTGCATTCACTTTGGCATGGGCCGCATCGGAAAAAGAGGCCGGATACGAGGCAGTGCTAAAAAAAGACTACGCGACGGCAATCAAACTTTTACGACCTTTTGCTGAGGCCGGCGACAGGATGGAACAAGCCAATCTTGGTATGTGGTACGGCGCCGGTCTTGGGGTCAAACAGGACTACACGGAGGCGGCCAAGTGGTATCAGCTAGCCGCGAATCAAGGAGATGTTTTAGCCAGCTACAACCTCGGAATAATGTACATGCATGGAAATGGAGTCATCCAAGATTACAAAAAAGCCTCTGCACTTTTTACGCAGGGGGCTGAGGAAGGTTGCACGATGTGTCAAGCTGCCCTAGGGACGAACTTTTCAGCAGGCCTTGGAACACCCAAAGACCTGCTTAGGGCGTATATGTGGCTGAATATCGCGGCCGCAGACACCAATGAATACAGAGCGGCATATCAAAGGGATGCGACGCACAATCGGGACATTGTCGCAAAGCAGATGTCAACGGAAGAATTGGCACAAGCTCAGGAGTTGTCTCGCTCTTGTCTGGCATCAAGCCTAAAAGACTGCGGTGAGACTAAAGCAGCCACGAAACAGGCTGTGCTCGTGCCGACCAATGCAATGCAGAAGGATTACGGAGAGGCCATCCTTGGCAAGGAAAACTATTCGGCGGAAGGCCGCGACACCGGTGTGTCGTTCGGGATTTGGCCGGTATATCTCATCTTAAAATCAGTAATTGCTGCCAGTATCTTCTTCATCGTGACGATTGGCATCCTCAAGACACCTCGAATCAGTCCATTCAGTCAGGGGCGATGGTTTGGCGCTTTCGGCGGGTCGTTAGCAATACTCTCGCTGAGACCTTACTCCGGGTTCCCAAATCCATCGGAGTTTTTTGTTGCAGCTACTCTGTTATTCGCGATGTATTTTTCTTTAGGTTTCATTGCCGGATTTGTTTGGCGAAAATTCAAACCTGTTGCTGAGTCACGACCCGTTTAGCCCGTCGTGGTAACTAAGGACAAAGCAGCAAGCTTTGATGAACATAAACCCAAGTCGTCGAGGAACATATGTCTACGGATCGTTACCAGGAAAAATGCAAAATTTGTGACCGTCACTTCGATTTCGGCCCACATGCTTACTGCGGGAAATATCTTCCCCGCTACAAGATGACGGTGTGTCACTCATGCCTTGGCGCACATCGTGATGGATGGAGCCCGGAAGCCGAGATTCGCATTGTTGAACATCTAGTGAGAAGCGAACTTACAGTACCTGAGCGGAGCGCTGCTGGATGGCTTCCCACCGAGTAAATCAGCTTTAATGAATGAGTTGAGTCAATCGACAGCGAACATTGCCAAAAACGACTCCTTTCATTCAATTTTTTACGGTATCTTCCAGCTGGCGCGAGCCAAATTTTAATCAGCGCAATTCCGAAAACATGTATCGCGGACTCGTAACGGTTGTTGACCGAGCCTGTCCTGAATTTTGTGTGCGAGGCATAGCATGACGACAAGGAGTATGTATGCCGACGAGCAAGACGAAGATAAAGAACGCGGCGATAGCCGCCAAGATGGCGGCGCTGCCGTCTATCCCCAAGGAGTTGATTGACCAGTTCGT
>NCGI01000222.1 GCA_002256925.1 Polaromonas sp. 28-63-22 | reverse complement strand
AATTTTTGCATCATCGATGCCGCGATGAACGACCTGCCGCGCCCGGCGATGTACCAGGCGTTTCATGCCATCGTTCCCGTGCAGCCGGGCCGATCTGCCGGCAACGAGCGCCTGTACGACGTCGTGGGTCCGGTGTGCGAAAGCGGCGACTGGATCGGCCACGACCGCGTGCTCGACGTCAAGGCCGGCGACTTGCTGGCCGTCCTTTCAGCCGGCGCCTACTGCATGAGCATGGCCAGCAACTACAACACGCGTGGCCGCGCTGCCGAAGTGCTGATCGACGGATCTGCGGTGCATCTCATTCGCCGGCGCGAGACCGCGCAGGACCAGATGCGCCATGAACAACTTGCCGCAAACTAGCGCGTGCTCGCTATTGTTTTGATAGCTATCCGCGCATATTCCGCCTTGGCTACAGCCTCTTTTTTCTTAAAAAATGGGCCACACGCCAGCCCAGCAGCACAGCGATGATGGCGGCATAGACAAACACCTCGGTGAAGTTGTTTTTGCCGGCGCGCATCCAGAAGAAGTGCAGCAAACCCATTGTTTTTGCCGGCGCGCATCCAGAAGAAGTGCAGCAAACCCAGGCCGGCAATGACATACACCAGCTTGTGCAGTTGCTGCCAGCGCCTGGCACCCAGCGCCTTGATGGCGGCATTGAAAGAGGTCGCGGCCAGCGGCGTCAGCAACACAAAGGCGGAAAATCCCACCAGAATGAAGGGCCGCTTGGCGATGTCCTTGGCAATATCGGCCACATCGAAGCCCATGTCAAACCAGCTGTAGCTGAGCAGGTGGACCAGCACATAGAAATACACAAAGAGCCCCAGCATGCGCCTGAAACGGGCCAGTGCCGGCAGACCCGCGAGGGTTCTGAGCGGTGTCACCGCCAGCACGATGCAGACAAAACGCAGCGTCCAGTCGCCGGTGGCGCGAATCAGCGCTTCGGCCGGGTTAGCGCCCAGCTGGTTGGCCAGCGCGCCATAAAACAGCCAGGCGAAGGGCAGCAGGCAAAGGATAAAAACCACCGGCTTGGCCGCAGGATGCAGCAAGAGCTTTTGCAAAGCAGCCAGACTACCGCGTGGCCGCACCAGAATCGGTTGAGGGCGCTCCGAAGTCAGCGAGGACACCTTGGTGTCCATCGTAGGCGTGACCATGACTTCAGAAAAACTTTTTCAGATCCATGCCGGCGTACAACTGGCCCACCTGCGCCTCGTAGCCGTTGAACATCAGCGTCTTGCGCCTTTTGGCAAACAGGCCGTCCTCGCCGATACGCCGCTCGGTGGCCTGGCTCCAGCGCGGGTGGTCCACCTGCGGGTTGACATTGGAATAAAAGCCGTATTCGCTGGCCGCCGCCTTGTTCCACGCCGTGCGCGGCTCCTTGTCGGTAAAACGGATCTTCACAATGCTCTTGCCGCTCTTGAAGCCGTACTTCCAGGGCAACACCATGCGCACCGGTGCGCCGCTCTGGTTGGGCAACACTTCGCCATACATGCCGAAGCTCAGCAGCGCCAGCGGATGCATGGCCTCGTCCATGCGCAGCCCTTCCACATACGGCCATTCGAGGACACGCGAGCCCACGAAAGGCATGGTCTTGGGATCGGCCTGGGTGATGAACTCGACGAATTTGGCGCTGCCCAGCGGCTCGACTTTTTTGATCAGCTCCGACAGCGAATAACCGACCCACGGAATGACCATGGACCAGCCCTCGACGCAGCGCAGGCGGTAGATGCGCTCTTCCTGTGGACTGAGTTTGAGCAGTTCTTCGAGGGTGTAGCTTCGCGGCTGCTTGACCAGGCCCTCGACAGCGACCGACCACGGTTTGGTCACCAGCGTGCCGGCGTTTTTCGCCGGGTCTGACTTGTCGGTGCCAAACTCGTAGAAATTGTTGTAGCTGGTGGCGTCCTTGTAGTCGGTAATCTTTTCCATCGTGACGGCACCCGCCACCGCCGACTTGCCGCCCGCCAGTGTTGCCAGCTTGCCCGGCTTGGGCACGGTCTGCGCCAGCGCCTGCCGGCCGGCCCAGCCTGCCAGGGCGGCACCTGCGGCGCCCGTCGCCATCAACCGGAGCAGCTCGCGACGCCCCTGGTAGGTTTCGCGTGACGTGATTTCGCTGGGGACCGGGTGGTCGAACCCGCGGGAACTCGTTTTAATCAGCATGGGGATGTCCTTTATTCAATACCGTTTAGTCTGAATACGCGGCCAACCCTTACATGGATTTTCAGAGCGTTCCGTAGCTATGAAGTCCGGACAGGAACATGTTGACGCCCAGAAACGCAAACGAAGTGACGGCCAGGCCGGTCAATGCCCACCACGCCGCGACAGTGCCGCGCAAGCCCTTCATCAGGCGCATGTGCAGCCAGGCGGCGTAGTTGAGCCAGACGATCAGCGCCCAGGTCTCTTTCGGATCCCAGCTCCAGTAACCACCCCAGGCCTCAGCCGCCCACAGCGCGCCCAGCACCGTCGCGATGGTGAAAAAGGCAAAGCCCACGGCAATCGCCTTGTACATGACGTCGTCAAGAACCTCAAAGCTGGGCAGGCGGGCGGCGATGCGCTTGCGACCCAGCAACAGGCCGCCGGCGATCAGACCGGACACGAGCAGGTAGCCCGCCCAGAAGTTGCTGCCGCCCACATCGGCAGGCGACTTGCGAAACACGATCGGCACAAAACACAGCACCACGCCCAGCAACCACAGCGGTGTGAGCTTGTACCAGCGCGTCTCGGCGGCCTGCTGCTTGATCAGGTACGACAGCGACACCATGGCAGCCAGCGAAAACATGCCGTAGCCGATGAAGTTGGCCGGTACATGCAGCTTCATCCACCAGCTTTTCAGGGCGGGCACGAGCGGCTGAATTTCATGCGCTTCACGCACCACGGTGTACCAGAGCAAAAAGCCTACGGCGGCACTGACCACCAGCATGACGAAGGCACCGAGCGCGCGGGTGTCGTACTGCTCTTCGAAATACAGGTAAAACGCAGCGGTCATCCAGCAGAAAAGTACAAACACCTCGTAGAGGTTGCTCACCGGAATATGCCCGACGTCCGCGCCGATCAGGTAGCTTTCATACCAGCGCACCAGCGTGCCAATCAGGGCCATGCCGACGGCCACCCAGGCAATGCGGGAGCCCAGCAGTTCCAGCGTGGCGCTCTGCCCGTTCTTGCTGCTGCTGAACATGCCGAGCCAGTAAAAAATCGTGCTCATGAAAAAAAGCATGCTCATCCAAAGGATGGCGGACTGGCTGGACAGGAAATACTTGAGCCAGAAGACCTGGTCGGCACGCGCCAGACTGCCCGCGCCATCGACCTGGTAGGACGCAATACCGAGCAAGGCAAAAGCGGTGACCAGCACCATGAGCGCCCGCAGCGGTCGCCAGAACCAGCCCATGGAAATCGCTGCCGGTATGGCGGCCAGCAAAATGCCTTTTTCGTACACGTCCATGTATGCCCCATAACGGGCAAAAGCGTACAGGCCGCCCGTCAGCACCAGCGCCGCGAACACCCAGTCCAGCGTATTGCGGCGGGCAAAGTAGCTCCGGTTCAGGCTTGTGGTGCCGGCGTTGCCGGCGCCACCGGCGCTCAGGGTGGTGGTGATGGTCTGGCTGTCGAGAAGGGTCGTGTTCATCAAGGTACCTGCAACAGTTTGGTCTTCAGCATTTCAAACTCCTTGTCCCCGTCCATCGTCTTGCGATTGGTCGACAAAGCCATGGTGGCCTGGGTGGCGCCGATGCCCGGTGTTGATTCTGTCACTGAACGGGCATCGCCATCGCCGGGCGGGGCCTTGTCACCACCGCGCGGGGCCAGCCATACCCAGACCCGGCGTTCGCGCACGTAGAGCATCGCAAAAACGCCCAGAATGAGCAAGGCACAGCCCAGATAAACAATGGTTTTTCCGGGCGCGCGCGTCACCTGGAACACGCTGGCCTGAACCTGCTTGAAGTCTTTCAGCTCAAACGCCATCGGCGCCGGGTAGTAATTGGCGTCCGACAGGCTCAACACGGCCTGCGACATGAAAGCCTGGGTTTTGTCATCCTGCGGCAGCGGCGCGAGGCCAGCCTGCTCGCGCGTCATCTGGGTGAGTTCGAACAGCACACCGTTCAATATGCGAACCAGGACTTCCCCCGCACGGTCACGCTCGGCCTCGGGCACATTGACTTCCATGAACTCGGAGATCGCCTGCAAACCTGCGGGCGTTTTGATGCTGGAGCTGCTTCCCGCCGCCGCCGATCCGGCGCCCGCCCCGGCGAACAGCGCCAGAGCCCGCGATGCCGACGCCACCAGTTGCTGCGCCAGCTGGGGCTTGTCGCTGCCAAGCGCGTTACGGGCATAACGCTGCACGGCGCGCTCGCGCTGCGCCGGATCCGCCAGCGCGGCGCGCACCCGGAAAAAGGTGTTCATGCCGCCTTCGGCATCCGCCGGCACGCGCAAATACTTGAAAGGATCGGCCGGCGTCTCGCGCACACCCATCAGGAACACGGCCGGCGCATCCGAGGCGGTATCCATCTTGACA
>NCGI01000011.1 GCA_002256925.1 Polaromonas sp. 28-63-22 | reverse complement strand
TGGTGCGGCTGGCAGGAATTGAACCCACGACCCCTTGGTTCGTAGCCAAGTACTCTATCCAACTGAGCTACAGCCGCGTTAGCCTCGGATTATAACTGATGAAATGGTAGGGCGTGAGTGACTTGAACACTCGACCAAAGGATTATGAGTCCTCTGCTCTAACCAACTGAGCTAACGCCCCGACCGAATCCCGATTGTAAGGTGCGCTACTACCGGGTTGAATTTAGCGGGTTCAACTGCTGCGATGACCTCATCTGGCTAGCCCCGCGATCATGGAAAAGACAACAAATCGCAGGCGGGGATCGCCAGCCATTCCGATCTGCAAAATGCGTTTGATCCAACTGAGGCCCATCCACCGGAGCCATCGACCGTTCCAATCGATATTGGCCACACATTTACTTGCTGTGGCTGAGAGCACTGCTCACCATTTTTGCAGTCACATCCACAATCTGTATCATTTTTTCGTAAGGCATGCGCATGGGACCAATGACGCCCAAGGTCCCCACCACCTGTCCATCAACCTCATAGGGCGCGGTCACGACTGAAAGCTCGTGATAGGGAATCACCTGGCTTTCTCCGCCGATATAAATTCTCACGCCCTCGGCACGGCTAGAGACATCCAGCAACCGCATCAACTGGGCCTTCTGTTCAAACAGGTCAAACAGCTTGCGCAAGTTGCCCATGTCCCCCGAAAAGTCGCTGACTGTCAGCAAGTTACGCTCGCCTGAGATGACCACTTCCTCACGCGATTCGATGGCCTCTGAACTGACCTTCACGGCCGCGTGCATCAGGCTGGCAATCTCCCCTCTCAGTGCGTCCACCTCATTTTTCAGGCGCTCACGCACTTCTTCAATCGCCATGCCTGCGTAGTGCGAGTTCAGAAAATTGGCGGCTTCCACAAGTTGAGCCTGGCTGTAGTCGGTCTCGGTGAAAATGACACGATTTTGAACGTCCCCATCCGGTGAGACGATGATGACGAGAAACCGTTTTTCGGACAATCTCAGAAATTCAATGTGTCTGAATACGGAAGTTCGCCGCGGAGCCATCACGACTCCCACGAACTGCGAGAGACTGGACAGCATATGAGCCGCGTTGCTGATGACTTTCTGCGGCTGGTCGGGCGCCAGTATTGGTGCGGTGATCTGCCCACCTGAAAGTAGTTGGTCCTGCTGGGCAGTGAGCATGGTATCGACAAAAAGGCGATATCCGCGAGCGGTCGGAATGCGGCCCGCAGATGTGTGCGGGCTGACGATCAGACCGAGATCCTCAAGGTCGCTCATCACATTGCGAATGGTGGCCGGGGACAGTTCGATCCCCGCCGCCTTCGACAGGGTGCGTGACCCTATGGGCTGACCATCGGCAATATAGCGCTCTACCAGCGCCTTCAACAACAATCGGGCACGATCATCAAGCATCGATACATTCTACGAAGCTTGAAGGGCATGTTGTGATGTAATTTGCCGATGAAGTCGCAATTTCGCCATGTCGCCCTGATCGGCAAGTATCAAGCTCAGGGATCCCGTTCGGCGCTGGAACATATTGCTCACTTTTTAGGTACGCAAGGCTGCGAAGTTGCCATTGAGCAGGACACGGCAACCAACACCGGCCTGACGCAATTCCCCACCCTGGATGCAGCAAAGATTGGCGTTCAATGCGATCTGGCGCTGGTGGTCGGTGGCGATGGCACGATGCTGGGCATCGGGCGGCGTCTTGCAAAATTCGGCATTCCACTGGTGGGCATCAACCAGGGAAGACTTGGGTTCATGACCGACATTGCATTTGACGACTACCAGTCAGCACTGGGGCCCATGCTGCGCGGCGAGTTTGAAGAGGAACGGCGCTGGATGATGCAGGCGCAGGTTGTTCGCGACGGCCGCTGCGTTTTCAGCGCCACGGCGATGAACGATGTGGTCGTCAACCGCGGCGCGACTGCCGGCATGGTTGAGTTGCGGGTCGAAGTGGATGGTCGTTTTGTTGCCAACCAGAGGGCAGACGGCCTGATCATCGCGTCGCCGACCGGCTCGACAGCCTATGCACTTTCTGCTGGCGGGCCCTTGCTGCATCCCTCGATCGCCGGGTGGGTATTGGTGCCTATCGCGCCACATACTTTGTCCAATCGGCCTATCGTCCTTCCAGATAAAGGGGAAATAGCTATCGAAATCGTAGCGGGTCGAGATGCCAGCGCGAACTTTGATATGCAGTCGCTCGCCAGCTTGCTGCATGGTGACCGAATCACCGTGCGCCGGTCGGAGCATCAGATGCGTTTTCTTCATCCCAAAGGATGGAGCTACTTCGACACCCTGCGCAGAAAACTTCACTGGAACGAAGGGGTAGCCTGAATCCGCTCGCGGACACGCTTTGCATTGCGCCATGAGTCTTAAAAGTATTTCACTACGCGATTTCGTCATCGTCCGGGAGCTTGACCTCGATCTCTCCACCGGATTTACTGTTTTGACCGGAGAAACAGGTGCTGGTAAATCCATACTGATCGATGCCCTGCAGCTGGCGCTGGGCGCGCGTGCGGACGCGGGTGTCGTTCGCGAAGGCGTGAACCGGTGTGAAATCAGCGCAGAATTCGACAGTCCTGCCAGTCTGGCTCAATGGCTGGAGCAGGCCGGTTTTGAAACAAGTGACACCTTGCTGCTGCGCCGCACCGTCGATTCGCAAGGCAAAAGCCGGGCGTGGATCAATGGAAGTGCGGCGACGACTGCGCAACTCAGGGATATTGCCAGCCAGCTTGTCGACATTCATGGGCAGCATGCCTGGCAAAGCCTGACACGCCCCGAAGCGGTACGTGGCCTGCTCGACGCCTATGCTGGCGTTACAACGAGCGAGCTTTCCCAAAAATGGCAACAGTGGCGGTCGGCGCAGAAGACACTGACGGAAGCCCTGGCATCGCAAGCAAGCCTTCAGCAGGAGCGCGAACGGCTTGCATGGCAGATTGGTGAGCTCGACAAATTGGCGCCGGGTGTCGGCGAATGGGATGAACTTAACACCCAGCACGGGCGACTTTCACATGCTCAGGCACTGCGAGATGCAGTCGAAACAGCCGCCAGTGCCTTGCACAATGCCGACGAGAATGCTTCGTCACTGGTTGGTCGAGCGATTTCTTCATTGCGGAACCAGGAGCACATCGAGCCAGCGTTTAAGGAGCTGGCTGCTGTTTTGAACGACGCCCTGGCGCAAATGGAGGACGTTGTACATTCATTGAATGGTTACGCAAGACATGCGGAACTGGAACCGCAACGGCTCGCCGAGCTCGATACGCGGCTGGCCCTGTGGGTCGGTATGGCCAGGCGGTACAAACGAAGTCCGGCCGAACTCCCGGAGTTGCTGGCCTCTTGGCAACACGATCTGAAGAAACTGGACGCGGCGACTGATCTGGCCGAGCTCCAGAAAATTGAGGATCAAGCGAAGTCGGGCTACATGCAAGAAGCTCGCCGCATCTCCTCATCGCGCACCAAGGCAGCACCGCTCCTTGCCAGGGCCATTACGAAGGCCATGCAGAGTCTAGGCATGCAAGGGGGCAAGTTCGAGGTCGCGCTAGGTGCGCTGGACCAACCGGCGCAGTATGGCCTCGAACAGGCCGAATTCCTTGTAGCCGGGCATAGCGGCAGTACGCCGCGACCCGTTGGAAAAGTCGCGTCGGGCGGTGAACTCTCCCGTATCGCCCTGGCGATCGCGGTGACCACCAGCCAGCTCGGACAGGCACAAACACTTATTTTCGATGAGGTCGATGCCGGCGTAGGTGGCGCGGTTGCAGACAACGTCGGGCGCCTGATGAGGCAACTCGGCAAAGACCGGCAGGTCATGGCGGTGACGCACTTGCCGCAGGTCGCTGCCTGCGCGGATCAGCATCTGGTCGTTGCCAAGCGTTCCGACAAAGGCGCAACCCTCAGCCATGTTGCCACCGTCACGGAAGAGCAACGCGTCGGAGAAATAGCCCGAATGCTGGGCGGCGAACGCCTTTCAGGAACGACGCTGGCTCACGCCCGTGAAATGCTGGGGACGTGATGCAGGCGATCGAGATTGTGCTTATCACTGGCATGTCGGGCTCCGGCAAATCAGTGGCGCTCAACGCACTGGAGGACGCAGGGTATTACTGTGTGGACAACCTGCCGCCAGAACTGCTAACCCCTTTCGTGGCCCTCGAGCAGCAGCACGGCGCGCTCAAGGTGGCCATTGCCATGGACGTGCGCAGTGCCACGTCGCTGCCGCTTGTTCCCAAACAGCTCCAGCAACTGCGCGACAGTGGGATCGCCGTGCAATCCATCTTTCTCGATGCAAGCACCGAAACGCTGGTACGCCGGTTTTCAGAAACCCGGCGACTCCACCCGCTGTCCCGCATCGATGCGTCCGACCAGCATCGGGCATTGGTCGATGCCATCGAACTCGAGCGCGAATTACTGGGCGACATGCGCGAGCAGGCTCATACGCTGGATACCAGCATGATCCGGTCTTCGCAGCTTCAGGGCTACGTCAAGTCGATGATCTCCACACCCATCGTACAACTGACACTGGTTTTCGAATCGTTTGCGTTCAAGCGCGGTGTACCCCTTGACGCGGACTATGTCTTTGACGTCCGCATGCTGCCCAATCCACACTACGAGGCAGCCCTTCGCGATTTGACCGGGCGCGATCAGCCAGTGATCGACTACCTGCAAAGTCATTCAGAGGTTGGCGAAATGTTCGCTCATATAGAGAGTTTTCTCAGTCATTGGCTTGAAGCCATGGTGCGCGATCACCGCAGCTACGTCACGGTCGCCATCGGATGCACGGGCGGCCAGCACCGATCCGTTTATCTGGTCGAGGCGCTGGCTGCGGCTTTTGCCAGGCAGTGGCCCACACTCAAAAGGCACCGGGAACTGGATGCGCTTTCATTCCCGGTTGCCTGATCGATACCAATACTTCAATCGCTCGTCTGCAACGCCAGGAGTTTTCGGACCGGCGCGGGCAGGCCAATCTGCGTCCATTGCGAAGGCGAAAACCACCCGCCACCAAGGTTTTCCTGCCCCTCCCGAAGCGGCATGGCTTGTCCGGCACGGAAACTGGCCCGCCATGGTGACAGGTGCAAGTCCTTGTGCGTCAGCACATGAACCAGTTGCGGCAGTGGCTCCAGGCCGGCGCGCAGCCCAGACGGAAGGAAGGACTGGAGCTCGGTATTGTGGGAAAAGATCGGCAAACAGTAGAGGCCGCCCCAGATGCCATCCGGGGGGCGCTTTTCCAGCCAACAGGAGCCGTCCGGCCGGCGGGCCAAGAGCAAGGTCATTGCTTCGCTGCCGCGTTTGAGCGTTCGTGTCTTGACAGGGAATTTCTCAGGGTCGCCGCTTGCGTGGCCAGCGCATAGCCTTTGCACCGGACACAGCAAACATGCCGGCTGCCGACCCGTACACAGGGTGGCCCCAAGATCCATCATGCCCTGGGTATACCGCGGCATGACCCGACGCAGATCGCGGGTGGGTAGCAACTCCGTAGCTTTCTGCCACAGTGCGCGCTCATTGGCGCTTTTTGCCAGATCTCCCGAAAACCCGAGCACACGGCTCAAAACACGCTTCACATTGCCATCCAGAATAGCGACGCGCTCGCCGAAACAAAACGCGGCAATCGCCCCGGCTGTCGAGCGCCCTATACCGGGCAAGGTCTGAAGCTGGGCGGCACTGGGCGGAAACTGTCCCCCGTGCAACGCCACGACATCCTGCGCGCAGCGGTGAAGATTTCTGGCACGGCGGTAGTAGCCCAGACCGCTCCATAACGCTAGCACCTCGTCCGGGTCTGCAGCGGCAAGATCAGCGACTGCAGGAAACCGCTCTAGAAAGCGCGCGTAATACTCAATGACCGTCCCGACCTGGGTCTGCTGCAGCATGATCTCCGAGAGCCATACGCGGTAGGGATCCTGCGTGTTCTGCCATGGCAGGCTCTGACGACCATGATTCTTCTGCCAGCGCACGATCTCTCCGGAAAATCCGGCGAAATTCGAAACCGGGACTGGCAAGAGCACCAAGGCCGAGTCGGGTGGCGAGGAAACCTTCCTCGTATTTGCAGCGCCGACCGGAATGTGCTGCCGCTCAGGCGGCATCGGTCACGGCCGCCTTCCCGGCTATCTTCTCGGCGGTGCTATCGGTCCTTTCAAGTGCGGCGGGAATGGTACGCAGGTGAGCGCCTGCGCCTGGCCCATCGACAAGATGCGAGGTGATCTCGGTGAGCCGTGTGTCGAGCTCGATCAGCACACGCTCCTGATCGTGTATCTCCGCAATCCGCTCGTCCAGACCCGAGGCCGCCTGTTGAATCCGCTCGATGGCCTCGATCCGGCGCCGGAAATTACGCCGGCGCTCGCGCAACTGAGCATCAAGCTGCGACGCTGCCGATTTGTTCCACAGTTCCACATCACCCAGGGCAGATTCATAAACCACCCGCAGGCGCGTGGCCAGCGCGCGCACCAGCCGGTCGGCAAAATCCGGTTGCGAGAGCTTCAATACGTTGCGCACGCCGAGGTACTGAAGATGGCTGCGTTCGATCAGTTCGAGGTCGTGCTGGTATCGACCCAGTTCGGGCTCTTTGGGTGCCAGAAGGGAAAAGCTGAACTCGACATTCAACTGCCGGAAGGATGCCGTGAGCATCGACTGGATGTCGGCATTGAGTATTTGAGATTTGGCAAGGCCTTCGCGCAGCCGCGAAAAAGTTTGTCCGTAGGATTTCTTGACGCCGAGCTTGATTCCAGGTTGTTTAAGCGCCTGGGTCAGTTCGGCCAGTTCAGCCTTCAAGGTAGGCGTGCCCAGAAGATGGAACACATCGCGAAGCAGCTTGAGGTGGACAGAACGCACCGCTTGTATTTTTGCGCCACCCGCATCGAACTCGACCTGCTCCTGCACGATACGACTGCGCATGTGTTTGATCACTGCAGTATTTTTACCGCGCAGACCGCGCAACTCGATCATCTGCTCGGCCAGATCGCGGCGGCGGATATGTATCGCGCGGCCGGCTTCGTTTTTCAGCTCGGCGATACCCGCTGCCACGGCGGCGCGCAGAATCTTCTGCCGCTGGCCCATGACGCCCTGCGCCAGTGCGTTCTCAAGTTCAGGCAATTGGCTTGCCAGCAAAAGCTCTGCATCGCCTGTTACCTTGGCAACCAGGCCCTTCTGCGCAGAAACCGGAATCACCTTGGATTGCGGCAAACCGAGGATCTCGGCCGATGTCGCCCGTTGTCTGTCGATCTGCGCCTGCACGTGCTCCGGCGTACTCAATGCATCCCACAGGGTATCAATCTTGTTCAGCACAACCAACCGTGCCTCCACCCCATCGCCCTCGGTAATCAGGTGCTCCCGCCAGATGGCGAGGTCGGATTTGGTCACTCCGGTATCGGCGGCAAGAATGAAAACGACTGCATGCGCCTGGGGAATCAGGCTCACCGTCAGTTCGGGTTCAGCGCCAATGGCATTGAGCCCTGGCGTGTCGAGAATCACCAGCCCCTGTTTGAGTAGCGGATGGGCAATGTTGATCAGCGCGTGGCGCCATTTCGGCACTTCCACAAGCCCGTCTGCTGCGACCCGGGGATTGTCTTCGGGGTGGTTGTCATGCCAAAAACCAAGCAGGCGGGCCTCCTCGACGGTGACTGCACGCGTCTCGGCCACCTTCTCCATCGCCTGCGCGAGCTGCGCGGGATCGTTGACGTCAAGGTCAATGCGCGTCCACTTTTCGGGCACCATGCGCCATTCCATGAGCGCCTGGTTTTGCAGGCGCGTCTCGATCGGCAGCAAACGCAGGCATGGAGGCACATCGGCGTCGTAGCCCAGTTCGGTCGGGCACATGGTCGTTCGCCCGGCACTGGCCGGCATGATGCGGCGCCCATAGCCGGCGAAAAAGATCGCATTGATCAGTTCGGATTTGCCACGGGAAAACTCCGCGACAAAGGCGACCATCACCTTGTCCGAGCGCACCTGCGACTCCAGGCGGTGCAGCCGCTCTTCCACGCCTGCATCAAGAAGGTCGTGGTCTTTCATCCACCCGGCAAGCAGTTTCAGGCGCAAGGCAAATTCGCGTCGCCAAACGCCGTGCTGATCAAATTTTTCGTTAAAGGACATGGACTCGTGAAAAGGTTTTGGGTCAATATAGCATCGCCCAACGCAAACGACCATGCAGCATCAGGCCCGTGCACTCAGGGTTTTTGGCAGCGCGGGCAATAAAAAGTCGAGCGTTGTCCCTGCCTGATGGTTTTGATCGGCGCGCCGCAGACGCGGCACGGCAGGCCTGCACGGCCGTAAACCTGCGCCTCCAGCTGAAAGTAGCCTGTCTCACCCTGTGCGTTCGTGAAGTCCCTGAGCGTGCTGCCGCCTTTTGTAACCGCTTGTGTCAAGACCTCCTGAATGGCGCGGTGTAGCAACGCTGCGCGCGGTTTGCTGATCTCCGATGCCTTCGTGGTCGGCCTGATTCCGGCCAGAAACAGAGCCTCCGACGCGTAGATGTTGCCCACACCGACCACCGCCTCGCCTCCGAGTAGCACCTGTTTGATGGCCGTTCGCCGGGGCTTGAGTGCCTGATGAAATTGCCGGGCATCGAATGTTTCGGTCAGCGGTTCGACGCCCAGCCTCCCCAGGAGCTTTTGCGCCACCGGATCGCCTTCATCGGCGGCAAACACCACCGCACCGAAACGCCGGGGATCATGCAGCCGCAGCGTACCCAGGGTGGTCAGCATGTCGAAGTGGTCATGCTTGCCGGGAGCGGCAAAACCTGTGCCAAAGCTGATGCTGCCGGACATGCCCAAATGCACGAGCAGCAAGCCGGCCGAAAGATCAATCAGCAGGTATTTCCCGCGCCGACGCACCTGCAACACGCGTTGACTTGTGAGGCTGACGGGCTCGCATCCCAGGGGCCAGCGCAACGTCTTGCCCATCGTCACCGACGTGATCTCGGCGCCTGCAATACGGCTGGCAAAGCTCAGGCGGGTGACTTCAACTTCGGGTAGTTCAGGCATGGGGAACAAGTAATTGTGGCCAAAATCCGACGGAAAGACGTGCCGCAGGTCGGAACATGTTTGCACGGCAGCGGCAGACCCTTACAGGAAGGTGGGAAACGCAGGAAAGGGCGTTCAATTATCATGCCCGGATGAAGAAAATTTCCTGCCTGGCTTTCGGCGTTTTGTGGCTCGCTACCCTGCCAGTTCTAGCGCAAACCCCCACAACCGAGCCGTCGGGGCTTGCGCAGGCGAAAGCAGCTGAAAAGGCGGCACCGTTGTCAGCGCTGGACAGCCAGCTTTTCTACCAGTTGCTGGTGGGCGAGATCACCGCCCAGGAGGGCGAGCCCGCCGAGGGCTTCGCGCTGATGCTGGACGCGGCCAGGAAAACCGGCAGCCCGCAGCTGTACCAGCGTGCCACTGAAATCGCGCTGCAATCACGCTCCGGCGACGCGGCATTGCAGGCCGCCAAAGCCTGGGCCGAAGCCATACCCGATTCGCGGGAAGCGAACCGTTTTGTGCTGCAGATTTTGATAGCGCTGGGACGCATTGCCGACACCGCAGAGCCGCTCAAAAAAGAATTGCGGCTCACGCCTGACATCGAAAGGTTCTCGGTCCTTGCGTCGATTCCGCGAGCCTACGCCCGAGCAGCCGACAAAACGGCAGCGGCCACCGTGGTGGAAGAGGCGCTTTCAAACTATCTCGGCGGCTCGGCCGATCCGGCCACAGCCAGTGCGGCCTGGACCACGGTTTCGCGCATGCGCCTGGCGGCCGGCAATTCCCGTGGCGCTCTGGAAGCTGCCCAACGCGCTCAGGTGGCCAGCCCTCTGGCCGAAGGCCCTCCCCTGGTTGCGCTGGAACTCATGGAAACCGTGCCCGTCGAGGCCGAGCGCATCGTCCTGCAATACGTGGATGGAAACCCCAAGGCGCTGCCGGAGCTTCGCATGGGTTACGCACGTGCGTTGCTCGATGCGCAGCGCTACGCCGAATCCATGACCCAATTGCAGGTCGTCACACGTGAGAAGCCCGATTTCGCCGACGCGTGGCTGGTTTTGGGCTCGCTGCAGTTGCAGGAGAACCAGCTTGCGCAGGCACAAACCTCACTTGAGCGTTACGTCACGCTGGCCCAGCAACAGCCCACCCCGGCCGAGCGCGGTCCGGGCCTCTCCCAGGCTTATTTGTCGCTGGCGCAACTGGCCGAAAAACGCAAGGACTACAAGGGGGCCGAAGCCTGGCTGGGCAAGATCGAAAATTCGTCCGAGATGGTTCAGGCCCAGGCACGGCGGGCATCCATCCTGGCCAGCCAGGGCAAGCTTGAGCAGGGTCGGCAGCTGCTTCGCCAGCTTCCCGAAAAAACGCCCGCAGATGCGCGGCTCAAGGTCAACGCAGAAGTAGCCCTGCTGCGCGATGCCAAGCAATACCGCATGGCGTACGACACTCTGGCGCAGGCGCTCGTCAAGAAGCCCGACGATCCGGAGCTGATCTATGACCAGGCCATGATGGCCGAAAAGCTCGACATGCTCGATGACATGGAACGCCTGCTGCGCCAGGTCATTGCCCTCAAGCCCGACTACCACCATGCGTACAACGCGCTGGGCTACTCGCTGGCAGACCGCAACATACGTCTGCCGGAAGCCAGGGAGCTGATCCGCCAGGCGCTGACCTACGCGCCTTCGGATCCTTTCATCAAGGACAGCCTGGGCTGGGTGGAATTTCGCCTGGGCAACCGGGCCGAAGCTGCCGGCATCTTCGAGGCTGCCTACAAAGCCAAGCCAGACGCCGAGATTGCAGCGCATTACGGCGAAGTGCTCTGGAGCATGGGCCAGCAAGACCGGGCCATCGCGATCTGGAAGGAGGGCAAGCTGCTCAATCCCGACAACGAGACGCTGATGGAAACCCTCAAGCGCCTGCGCGTCAAGCTCTAGTCCGGTCGCCCCGCCTTGCTATTTCTTCAAAGCTGCCGCCGGGCATGGCTGGCCTCGTCACTACTCGCTATTATTTTGATAGCTGGTTGCGCAAGTAATCCGAGGGCTACAAGCCAAAATTACCCTCAAAATCAGGTCTGGGCAGGCCGCATCAGCCTGCAGGTGGCCAGCGAACCGGTTCAGTCGTTTTCGGCCAGTTTCGAGCTCAAGGGGCGCGCTGAGCAGGGCGAGCTCACGCTCATCAGCCCGCTCGGCAGTATTTTGGGCGTCCTGCGCTGGGCCCCCGGTCAAGCCGTGCTCGATTCGGGCAACCAGAAGATCCAGCGTTTTGCCTCCGTCGATGAGCTTATGGAGCGCACCACGGGCGCTGCTGTTCCGCTGAGCGCCCTGTTCGCCTGGCTCAAGGGCGACAACGCCAGCGCCGAAGGCTGGTCCGCCGACCTGTCGCGTCAGCCCGAAGGCCGGATCGCCGCCAGGCGGGTGCTGCCGGCGCCCGAGGCTGACCTGCGGGTGGTGCTCGACCAGTGAGCTGGCGCGGGCACGGCTGCACACAGGCGCACCGATGCGACCAGTCACTGAAGCCATGGCCTGCAACAATGCATCCGTCGTACGTCACACGCCACCCACGGGCCGCAACCGTCAGGTCCACAGGAAGCGCCCGACCGACGCAGAACACTCATCCACCTTGCCGGCCTTGCCTTTGACTTCCAACACTTTTCCAGCGCCGCTGCGTGCGATTTACGACGTCGCGGCGCCCGCCAAGCTCAATCTCTTCCTGCACATCACCGGACGCAGGCCTGACGGTTACCACCTGCTCCAGTCGGTCTTCATGCTGATCGACTGGTGCGACACCCTGCACTTCGAGCTGCGCACCGATGGCCGGATCACCCGGGAGGATCTGTCCCCGGTGCACGATGGCCCGCCAGCTGGCCGCGAAGCCCTGCCCGCGGAAGACCTGACCGTGCGCGCAGCCAGGGCGCTGCAAAAAGCTTGCGGGACGTCACTGGGCGTGCACATCGGTTTGCACAAACGCATTCCGTCGCAGGCGGGCATGGGCGGCGGGTCGTCCGACGCGGCCAGTTGCCTGCTGGCCCTGCAGCGTCTCTGGGGTGTCGCGCTGGCGCCTGACGCGCTGCGCGAACTGGCGCTTTCGCTCGGTGCCGATATTCCTTTTTTCTTGTCCGGTGGTCATGCGTGGGTTGAAGGCATCGGCGAAAAAATCACCCCGGTCGCCCTGCCCTCAGCCCGTTTTGTGGTCGTCAAGCCACCCGCCGGGGTGTCTACGCAAGACATTTTCGGCGCGCCAGACCTGAAACGCGACACAGAGACTGCTACAATCCAAGGCTTTGCTGCAAATGCTTACGGGACAGAATCGCTACTCGCGACATTTGGCCGAAACGACTTGCAGCCGGTCGCCTCCAGGATGTGTCCGCAGATCGCGCAATCACTTGATTGGCTTTCTGCCCACCAGCTTCAGGGGCGCATGACCGGCTCGGGAAGTGCTGTGTTTGCGCAACTGCGGCATGAGGCAGATTTTTCCGGCGCACCCGACGGCTGGCAGATTCGCAAGTGCAGCAGCCTCGGGGAGCATCCTTTGGCCGGCTGGTGATACCGGCCGGGGCAAAATACCTTCCCGAAGGTGAGAAGTAGATAGTTTTGATGAACGATTGATCGGTTGGTTGTTGATGGCGAGCGGTGGCTGATTTCGGCTGGCGCTTCAAGCAACAACTATCCCGTGTAGGGGTGTCGCCAAGTTGGTTAAGGCACCGGATTTTGATTCCGGCATTCGCAGGTTCGAATCCTTCCACCCCTGCCAAAATTTCAGGTCTGTTCAGCGTAAAACCGGGTGACCGTCCGGGTTTGCATGAACTGACCCTTGTTGCGTTCAGAGCTGCCTGGCGTGGCTCTGAACTGATGGACTGACCCGCTACGGGTCAGTGCTTTTTTGGAAACGCCAGTAACAGGGCGACGAGGCGCACCTTCCGGGTAGCCTCATAACCCGCTTGTAATGTGCGTTCAGGGCGTCCTGCGTGGTTTGCCTTCATAAAATTTCAGCAACGTTCAAGTCCGATTTCAGCTGAGCCTCACATGCAAACGCACCATCCCGATTTCATGGTTTTCACCGGCAATGCCAATCCGAGCATGGCCCTTGAAATTTCCGAGCATCTCGGTATTTCGCTCGGTGCAGCGCATGTCGGACGCTTCTCGGATGGTGAAGTCACGGTCGAAATCCAGCAAAACGTACGGGCCCGCGATGTGTTCGTGGTGCAGTCCACCTGCGCGCCCACCAACGACAACCTGATGGAACTGCTCATCATGGTGGATGCGTTGAAACGCGCATCGGCCGAGCGGATTTCTGCGGTCATTCCCTATTTCGGCTACGCCCGGCAAGACCGTCGCCCCCGTTCCGCCCGCGTGCCCATCACCGCCAAGGTGGTGGCCAACATGCTGCAGGCCGTTGGCGTCTCGCGTGTGTTGACGATGGATTTGCATGCCGACCAGATTCAGGGCTTTTTCGATATTCCGGTTGACAACATTTATGCCTCGCCGGTGTTGCTCGGCGATTTACGCCTTAAAAACTACACCGACCTGATGGTCGTGTCGCCCGACGTCGGCGGCGTGGTACGCGCGCGGGCGCTGGCCAAGCAGCTCGGCTGCGACATGGCCATCATCGACAAACGACGCCCCAAGGCCAACGTGTCGGAAGTCATGCACGTGATCGGCGACATCGATGGTCGCAACTGCGTGATCATGGACGACATGATCGACACGGCGGGGACGCTGCTGAAGGCCGCGGAAGTGCTGAAAGAGCGCGGCGCCAGGAAAGTCTATGCCTACTGCACGCACCCGATTTTTTCCGGTCCGGCCATCGAACGCATCTGTAAGGGCGAAGCGCTCGATGAAGTGGTCATCACCAACACGATTCCCCTGAGCCCGAACGCCCAGGGCTGCAAAAAGATTCGCCAGCTTTCCGTGGCACCGCTGATCGCCGAAACGATCCAGCGCATCGCCAGCGGAGAGTCGGTCATGAGTTTGTTTTCTGACCAGGACAATCTGTTCTGATCGGAGGCAAAATGCGGCTACACAGCGCGGAGCACTGTTCCGCAAGTCTGGGTGGTCTTTTAAATCCGGGGTGCGCTGGTCGCGGTACACCTCTTCAAGGAGCAAGTTATGAAATTCGTCGCTTTTGAGCGCGCCAAGCAGGGCACGGGTGCGAGCCGCCGTCTCCGCATCACGGGCCGCACGCCCGGTATTGTTTACGGTGGCACCGGTGAACCCATCCTGATCGAACTCGATCACAACGCCTTGTGGCACGCCATCAAGAAGGAAGCCTTCCACGCTTCGGTGCTTGAAATGGAACTCGGCGGCAAGGAACAAAAAGTTCTGCTGCGCGATCTGCAGATGCACCCGTTCAAGCAACAGATTCTGCACATCGACTTCCAGCGCGTCGAGGCCCGTACCCGCCTGACGATGAAGGTGCCCCTGCACTACAGCGGTGAAGAAGAGTCGCCAGCCGTCAAGGCCGAAAATTGCCTGGTCAACCACGTGATGACCGAACTGACGGTGTCGTGCTTCCCCGCCGACGTGCCCGAGTTCATCAACATCGATTTGAGCGGTTTGAAAAAGGGCAGCCCGCTGCACCTCAAAGACATCAAACTGCCAAAAGGTGTGAAATTCGTCGCCAAAGGCCAGGACAACCCGGTGCTGGTGTCGGTGTCTGCCATCGTCGAAGAAGTCGAAGCAGCTCCTGCCGAAGGCGCTGCAGCGCCCGATGCCAAGGACGCCAAAGCCGGCGCCAAGGGTGGCAAGCCAGCGGCCAAAACCGCTGCCGCACCTGCTGCCAAAACGCCTGCCAAGCCTGCTGCCAAGAAGTAATCCTTACTTTCCGGCATCGGCCTGAAAAGGTCTGCGGCCTTTACCCGTCAACGGGTAAAGGCCGTTTTTCTTGGTGCTTGCAGCGCCGATAATCTCGGCCAAGGCCGCGCGTGCGCCCTCCTTCATCCACACAGCCATGATCAAACTTTTTGTCGGCCTGGGCAACCCGGGCGCCGAATACGAAGCCACCCGCCACAACGCCGGCTTCTGGTGGATCGATGCGCTGTCGCGCGAACTCAAAGCCCCTCTGGCGCTCGACAAAAACTACCACGGCCAGGTGGCCCGCCTGAGCCTGAACGGCCAGACCGTCTGGCTGCTCAAGCCACTGACCTTCATGAACCTGTCGGGCAAATCGGTCGCGGCGCTGGCGCGCTTCTTCAAGATCGCGCCTGAAGAAATTCTAGTTGCGCACGACGAGCTCGACATCGTGCCCGGCCAGGTCAAGCTCAAGTTCGGCGGCAGCCACGCCGGCCATAACGGCCTGCGCGACATCCATGCGCAGGTCGCATCACCCGACTACTGGCGCTTGCGCCTGGGCGTCGGCCACCCGGGCGTGAAGGCCGAGGTGATCAACTGGGTGCTGAAAAAACCATCGCCCGAACATCGCGCGGCCATTGACGCGTGCATCGACCGCAGCCTGCAGGCCGTGCCCGAACTGCTGGCCGGCAACATGGAAAAAGCCACCATGATGATTCACACCAGCCAGCCGCCACGGCCAAAACCGCCAAGAAAGCTCGATCCCGAAGACTGAGAGGCTTGCGCCGGCCGCTACGAATTTGATAGCTGCCAGCGCATGTATTTATTGGGCTAGCGGCCTGTTTGATCAATATTTTCAGCGACCCGGCAGCCCACTGCTACGGATTCGCCTGCAGCATCGCCGCCATCTTCTGGTGAATCAGGTTGATGGCCTTCAGCGGCCGGACCATGACCTTGAACTCGGTGATCTGGCCTTCGTCATTCCACTTCAGCATGTCAACGCCATTGACAGCAATGCCGTCGATGGTGACCTGAAACTCCAGCACCGCATCGTTCGGGCCCGTCAGCTCGCGCACATAGCGAAACGATTCATCGAAAAAAACGCGAAAGGCCGCCGAAAGGTAGTGCTGCGTCACCGCCTTGCCCACTTGCGGCGTGTGCACCACCGGCGAGTGAAAAGCGACGTCATCAGCCAGCAGCGCGGCCAGGCCCTTCGCGTTGCGCGTACGCACAAGTTCATGCCAGGTGTGGAGCGTCGCAATGGTCATGGTCTGGCCCTGATGTTGATGATAATTTGCTGCAGGGCCAGAGTTTGACATGAGCGGGCTGCGCCGGCCAGAAACCCACCTTGGAAGGGTGGAAGGCTTAGACGCTACATTTTTGATAGCTGCTCGCGCAGGTATTGATTGGGCTAGAGGCCGATTAAGCCTCGAGCCCAGGTCAATACTGTTCGTCGAAGCCCGTTCGCCCTGAGGTATCGACGGACTTTTAC
This sequence comes from Polaromonas sp. 28-63-22, assembly GCA_002256925.1. Lineage (GTDB taxonomy): Bacteria > Pseudomonadota > Gammaproteobacteria > Burkholderiales > Burkholderiaceae_C > Polaromonas. The sequence goes on along the minus strand of NCGI01000011.1, from coordinate 4,562 downwards.
CGGCTTCGATACGCATTGCGTACCCGTCCTGAGCTTGTCGAAGGGTCAGCCCGAACCGTTTGGAGACTAACCTATGGCTTCGCCCGATGAAGTCTTGATTTCCATTCACGCGGAGCCTGTCGAAAGCCAGTGCAAACCCTTCGACAGGCTCAGGGCGAACGGTTCAAATATCAAAGGGCCGGATCAATAGCAGTATTGCAGCCAAGTCAGCCTTTCAACCCGTGGCATCACGCCGGAAAAAAATCAATGCCCCACCCCTCACCGCTGAAGTCTGCGCTACCGCTGGTCGTCGTGCTGACCCTCGTGTGGGGCACCACCTGGGTCTTGTTCCCGTACGCCGTGCGGGAAGTGTCGGTGTGGACGTTTCGCGCCGTCTCCATCACGTTTGCCGGGCTCAGCCTGCTCGCGCTCGCGGCGCTGCGCGGCCTGCCGCTTTCAATCCCGCGCACGAGCTGGCCGACGCTGGTGGGCGCGGCGCTGGTGTATCTGGTCATCTGGAACATCGCCAGCACCTTCGCTGCCGTGTTGATTCCCTCCGGCCAGGCCGCTATTTTGGGTTTCACGATGCCGCTCTGGGCAACGTTGATCGCGTGGGCGTTTTGGGGCGAGCGGCCCAGTTTGCGCCTGGGGCTGGCCGTCGCACTGGGCGGCGTGGGCGTGGGCCTGCTGATGGCCAGAGGCGCCAACGCGTACGCCCACGCACCGCTCGGTTTTGCGCTAGGCCTGCTGGCAGCGCTCGGCTGGGCGCTCGGCACCCTGCTGCTCAAGCGCCGGCCCATCGAGGCGCCGCCGCTGGTGCACACCGGCTGGCAACTGCTGGTCGCCGCCGTGCCGATCACCGCAGCCGCGCTTTATTTCGGCGACCGCATGGCGTTCATGCCCTCATGGCCCAGCATCGCCGTCATCGCCTACATCGCGCTGATGCCAATGGCCCTCGGCAATGTGGTCTGGTTTTCCATCGTGCGCGTGCTGCCCGTCAACGTCGCGGCGCTGTCGTCGGTGATGGTGCCCGTCGTCGCAATGATCGTCGGCGCCATCGTGCACCAGGAGCCGCTGGGGCTGATTCAGCTGGTTGCGATGGGATGTTGTGCAGCGGGTCTGCTGCTGGCGCTGACGAAGCCTGGGCACCCGGTGAAGACTGCGGCTTGAGGTACTCGCTATTATTCTTATAGCTGCTTGCGCAGGTATTTGTTGGGCTTCAGGGTGATTGTCTTTCTAATTAATTGGAATCTGACCCTCATTTCCTTGACCCTCATTTCCTCGAATCAACTCCCTGCTTGTTTTACGAAGGCCTAACGTTGGCGCTGTACGGCACGCAGCAAGCGCCGCGAAGCGGCAACCTGCTGCTGCGTGTCCGCGACGAGCAACCTGTCACACAGCTTGTGGCCAATTAATTTGCACTTTTCGACTGTTGGCAAGACAGTCGCGCAGATACAAGTTAATCAGACTCTGATATGGGACGCCGGATTCATCGGCCATTCCCTTGAAATAATCCACAACATCTTCAGAAAGGCGCATGGTCACAGGCTTCTTAAGCTTTGACGCATAAGGGTTCCGGCGAGACTTTAGTTTGGAAAGGTCGTATTCAGCTCTCATGTGTGTCCACCTCGATAAAACGCGCTTTCGCGCTTGGTTGCCTTTCGAGCAGAGATGATGCGGATAACTGCACCATGTTCCCGCACGCAATGACAGACGATGAGAAGCTTGGCACCTGAACTCATTCCGAGCATCAGGAAGCGCTCCTCATAGGACGAGTGATCTTCATCGCAGAACTGAACGCCAAATTCGTCAAAAAATATCGATTTCGCTTCCTCAAAAGACACTTGATGCTTTTTGAGATTTGCAACGGCTTTTGGCTCATCCCATTCGAATGCAATCATACGTACATTGTATTTATAGATCGCTATGAGTCAAGCTGCAAGAAAATGCTGCCGTTTAACGTTTGAGGTGAGCGGGAGACCACGGCAGGACGCCAGGCCCGGGCTAGCGAAAATGTACCGCGTACCGCCAGCCCGGGCCTGGTGGCCTGCCGTTCGCGCTCCGCTTGAGCGAGGGGTTAGGCCTCACCCGGGAGTGACCGGCGGACCATAGGCGGGCGAACACCCGCCGCGAGGACGTCCGTGTCGACTGCCATGTTAGCCATCAGCTTCCTCGGACGAGGCCGCGCTGCCACGAGGATGAGCGGTTGGAAAACCCTCCACGTCGACCGGTGCTCCGCTGAATATCGCCACCGCCCTACGACTCATGTATCCACCTTCTTCCATCCGCTGTCTCGCAACGTCCACCAAGCCACCAGGGAAGCGGATATTAAAGTTGATTTCTCCAATTCTGCTGGCCACATCGCCCAGCACGTCCGCGGAGAACCGAGACGTGATGACCTCCCGCTTTCTCACCCGCACCGTCCGGATTTCACCAAGGTCCTCAGGTGTCCAGTGCCACATTCCATGGGTGAGCCCGTCTCGCACCTCCTTGAGCTTCACAACTTCTTCGTACTGCTGTTGCAGTACCTTGCCACGTTTTCCCCGCCGCGCCTTAACCACTCGCTCATTCCAAAGCTCAAGTACGCCCGAGAACTGCAGGTTGTTCATCTCCTTAGGAAGAGCAGGAACGTCCGTCTCGCCGTCCCGCGGCTCGAATGTTCTCAGCGTCTGCATGAAGACCTCGTGCTCGAGTGCGCCCCACTGCACGAAGATCATTCCGACGAAGTGAATCTCACGATCCGAGAGCTGAGGATCCCACAGGTGCTTCACGACATCTCCATTGCGTGCGTGGCCGATGCTGCTGACGGCTAACGCGAAGCCAAGCGGAGCCGCAGGCATACGCGTTGGGCGACCAGTTAAAGCCTACCCAACCAGTAGCCTGGCCGCCGACGATGCGCGGCAACGACCAGAACTTCAATGTCTGAATCCACAATCCGATAGAGGATGTTGTAAGGAAAACCTGGTACGCGGTACTTACGAATAGCAGGTGGGAACTCGACGCGATAACGATCCGGAGCTTCGCAGACGGTCGCCATTGCCGCATCGAAAGCCAACAGGTATCGCGCGCCGAGTCCAATTTGACAGGACTCGTAGTAGGCCACATGCTCAAGGTGCTCAACGCGCGCGGCTTCGCTAAAGAAGTAACTCACTTGACCAAAGCATTTGCTTGCCGTCGCACTTCCTCAGCAGGAATGCGTTTGGACAACCCCTGATCCATTTCCGCAGCCCGGTGCGCCGCTTCTTGAAACCAAAGCGGTTCAATTTCGGATTCGGACAGCGCATCAAGGCTGGACAAAAGCTGCGCTGCCAATTCCGCCCGTTGTTGCACGGGGAGGGACAGCGCTTCGCTGGTAATGGTTGCAGTATTCATGGGCAAATCCTAGCACTAATCTGCAAAGGCTTTAACGCTGGAGCTAACCAGCCGCCCGTTTGCGGGTGGCCTGTGTTGAGCGACCAGTTATAAGCCTCTTCTGCTCAACAAGGCGGCCACTGACGTACTTGTGCAGCACGCTAGCAATCAAAGTTTGGTAGGGCATCCCCTCCTCAAGCGCTTTGACCTGAATGTCGTTGAGATCAATCGACGACAGGCGAATATTCACTCTCCGGTCCTTCACGGCGGTAGCCCTTGCTGCAGCCCTGAACGTCTCGAGTTCAGCTTTCGTTACGACAGACTTGAGACTGCCCTTGTCGAAAGCAGACAGAATTTCTCGTTCATATGCATCAACGTTTGGCATTCGATTCGCCTTTCAGCAAGTAGTCCCGCGTCGCCTTACGGCTCGGGATCACGGTTTTCAGAAAAAAGTGATCTGCCTCTTCAACAAAGGGGACCAAGTAAACATAGCCATCAAACGATACGACGAGTACCCGCTGCTTCGGATACTTTGCCTTGTTTGGGTGCTCCACAATATCGAGCAACCCCTCAGACTCAACCGCCACAACGATGCTCTCGAAAGACACCCCGCGAGATAACTTGAGCGATTCGTTTTTTTGGGCACCCCAGCGAAAAGGCTTCATCGTCGCATTCTACGAGACTGTGTGCCTTTTGTCACCACGCACTCCAACTGACTTATAACGTTGGAGCTGCCGGGCGCGCCACATGAGCCGCGCAGCGGCCTTCTGCTGTGGCGTGTCCCTGCCGAGCGACCAGTTAAACACGCTCTTGGCCTTGCTCATAGCTCGTTGCTCTTTCTTGTTTTCCAAATTCATCCCAGAAGAGCCAAGCACCTTCCTCTTTTCCCTCGTCATACAGACCTTCTGCCGCGATCTGTCCGTTCGGATGGAAGTCTCGCCACTTTCCGTGCTCCTGGCCGAAGACGTAGGTGCCCTCAGAAACGACCGCGCCGCTCTCCGCGTACTCCACGAAGAGACCGTGCCTTAACCAACGCGTACCGTCGTCTGACATGACCCGAGAGTATCTGTAGCGAATGGCTCCAGATTCATACGGAATCTCCGCGATGTTGAGATCGGCTTCGATAGGCATGCGGTTTAACGATCAGCGTTTATCTGACGCCGGGCCAAGTTTTCCCAAATCATCGATGGCCTCCTGCGGCAGATAAACCTCGTTGGACTGAACCGCCTTGG